>CAYTAN010000009.1:11033-12488 GCA_964435605.1 uncultured Dehalococcoidia bacterium | reverse complement strand
TTTTCCTTAAATATTCTACTGTCCACTTCTAAAAGTGTGTCTGTTCTGCTTTGCGTTGTTATTTGATAAAGGCAATTTAGTGTTTCATTTGAACTACTCATGTGCCTGTGAATTTGTTCCGCAATTGATGATATCTTGTTGACCATTTGGATTCTTTGATTAATTAGCGTAGTGCCAAATAGTGATAGCTTTTCATCCCAAAATTCTAGTTCAGACGAAGAGGCATTCCGATCTCTAATCAATCTCAGCAAATGATTTCTCTGGGTGGTTATTTTTGAATATTCTCTTAAATTTTTAAAATATTCCTTGTCGACCTGAGAAATTAGGATATCTAGATATCTGCGGCGATCTGATGGGCGCCCATAGACTACATCCAGGTCATTAACTGTGAATATGACGGCATTTAGTATGCCTACTAAGGCCGAAGATCTTTTAGGGGAATTATTGACACGAATATATTTTTGAGCTGTGAAGCCAGCTTCATTTCCTGAGGGAGTACATTGATAGTGAATCTCCAGTTTTGTCGATTTATCTTTTTCTTCAACGAATCCTGCAATTTTTGAGTATGTAACACTGTTAGTTGTGTCTTTACGAATCAACTCTCGTTCTGTGGAGGATCTTATAGATTTGGCAATAGCTAACATGTATATAGCTTCCAACAGATTGCTTTTGCCGTGGCCGTTTTGGCCATGTATTAGAGTCGTTCCCAAAGGTAGATTTATATCTAATTGCGAATAATTTCTGAAATTGGTTAGAGACAATGAGGAGATAAAGATAACAAATTTCCCTGTATGAAAATTCAATGTACTTACTTCTGAATTCTAGCACGCTAAAAGGATTAATCTTAGGTCAGGCAGTGTCAGGTAAAATGTATATGGTCTTGTATCAGTAAAATTATGAATACCCCACGGGGCAAAAAAATGATTACAGTTTTTGCGGGCGGCGTTGGTGGAGCCAAATTAGTTTTGGGTCTTGCTAACTTATTGAATTCGGAAGAGTTAACGGTTGTGGTAAATACCGGTGATGATGAAGAATTTTATGGATTGCATGTATCCCCTGATATAGATACGGTGATTTACACTTTGGCAGGCCTGTCTAATGAAGCCACAGGTTGGGGCATTGTTGATGAGTCTTTTCGGACCTTGGACCGTCTTAGCGAATATGGGATGGACACATGGTTTAACCTCGGGGATTTAGATTTTGCTACACATATAACCCGCTCTAAACTTCTTAGAGATGGACTAAATCTTACTGAAGTAACAGATCGTCTTGCAAAGTCTGTAGGTGTTGAACATTCTATTTTGCCTATGTCCAATGACGATGCTAAAACCATTGTGCATACAGAAGCGGGTAAGATGAGTTTTCAAGAATATTTTGTTAAAAACAGATGCGAACCTGTTGTAAAGAGCTTGGAATTTGGTGGAGGTGGTGTCAATTTTCCTTCAAATGAAGTTT
>CAYTAN010000009.1:0-10933 GCA_964435605.1 uncultured Dehalococcoidia bacterium | reverse complement strand
AACTGATTGGCGATATTGAAGATTTGGGAATGAATGTTGTAGTTACTGACACCGTAATGAAATCTAAGCGGGATAAAGTGACCCTTGCAAAAGTCATACTAGACTTATGTGAGTGAAATAATTTGAACGAATTTGCCGCCCTAATACCGATGAAAGAATTGCATTTAGGTAAATCTCGT
The DNA here is from genome assembly GCA_964435605.1 of uncultured Dehalococcoidia bacterium. GTDB lineage: Bacteria > Chloroflexota > Dehalococcoidia > Lucifugimonadales > UBA826. The sequence continues at coordinate 10,754 of CAYTAN010000009.1, read as the reverse complement.
TTGTCTTTAGTTTTGAACCCTATAGAACGATCAGAATTGATTGTGAATATGTTTAGCAGAGTTATTCAAGCATCCTTAGATTCATCATGTGCGAAAGTTTTTGTCGTTGGCAGGGACAATAGAATTAAACATATTACCGAGTCTATGGGCGGCTATTGGATTCAAGGTTCGGGTTCTGACCTGAATTCTGACTTAATCGGTGCAATTGGCATGATTCAACGGGAGGGTTATTCGACAATTTGTATACCTGGAGATATTCCATTTGTCACGTTTGCGGACATTGACCTAGTAATAAATGAAACTAATCTGGAAGAGAGCGTGGGTTTGGTTCCTTCAACTTCAGACGGTGGTACAAATTGCCTATCTATACCGAAAGATAGTGTCTTCGAACCCAGTTTCGGTTTAAATAGCTTTGAAAGGCATATATGGCAGGGTATAGAAAAAGGAATTCAGACTTTGATAATTGACGCTGCTGGTATGTTTTTAGACGTCGATACCGATGCTGATTTGCAAGAATGCGAAGACAAGGAACGGGGGTTTATAAAGAGACTTGGGGCGGGGTAGCTTTGTAAATATTTATTCTAAAGGAAATTTAGGTGGTTAACGTGTCGAACACGAAAAAGAGAAAATTAGGAGTTTTACTTCCAACTCGCGGTATATTGATGAGAGGTAATCAACCGGATAATATAAAGAGCATTTTGAAAATGGCTGAGAGGGTTGAAGATGCTGGGCTAGATTCTGTTTGGGTTGGAGATAGTTTGACCGCGAAGCCTAGATTGGAACCTTTGACGGCTTTGTCCGCGATTTCACAAGTTACATCAAAGGTTCGTTTGGGGACTGCTGTACTACTGGCTCCACTTAGACATCCTGTCGCTCTGGCTCAAGCTGCCACGACTGTGGATTTGATTTCTGAAGGCAGATTGGTGTTGGGGATGGGGGTAGGTGGTGCCTTTAACGAAGAGCAAAGAATGGAATGGGAAAATGCGGGTGTTCAACCGCGTCACAGGGCAGGAAGGTTTGAAGAGTTACTAAAGGTATTCAAACCTTTGACAAGAGGCGAATCAGTTACATTTCACGGTAAACATTTTTCCGTAAATGATGTATCAATAATGCCAGTTTCGCCGCAGCCAAACGGGGTTCCGGTGGTGGTAGCAGCACACGGCAGGCTTAACTCCGACAGGCAATATAGGCGGGTTTTATTGGGAGATGGGTCGATATCTATTTCTGATTTTCCTGATGAGTACAGTAAATCACTACGTAGTGTTGATGCAATGGTAGAAAAAGGAATCAAACTGAATCAAGAGCAAAGGGAAAAAATCTATTATATGACTGTCAATTTGAACACTGATCCGGTGGAGGCCAGAGAGGAGGCCGATGAATTTCTACGGTTATATTATGGCATTAATATTTGGGATGAAAGATGGGGTCCTTGGGGATCATGCTCAGAGACTGTAAAAAGGATGAACGAATATTTTGAAGCCGGAGCAGATACAGTGATTGTAAGGTTTGCATCTTTTGATCAAGATAGTAATTTGGAAAGGTTTCTCTCGGAGGTTGTTCCTCTCATATAAATGTAAGATCCGCGTCAAGGTTAACTGTCAAATAGTTCTATAAATTCCTGTTCGGAAATGATTTCTACACCATGGTTGCTTGCTTCGGATATTTTGGATCCGGGATTACCTCCTGCTATCAGATAGTTTGTCTTTCCAGATATGGAATTGCTCGTTAATCCTCCGAGATTTCTAATTTTTGCCTGTATTTCAGACCTGCTGAAGTTAACCAAGGTGCCAGTGACAACGAATCGAATCCCTTCAAGAATTTGGTTTTCCGATTGTACTTTCTGTTCCTGTACAGTATTCACACCTGCGACTTGCAATTTCATTAATACTTTTTGGTTTTCATGGTTGTTAAAATAATCAACTATGCTGCTGGCCAGTACAGGGCCAATCGATGGAATGGAATGTAAATCTTCTAGAGAAGCAGAGTTTATATTATCTAATGTATTGAATTGTGCAGATAGTATTTCAGAGGTTTCTGATCCGATATTGGGTATGCCCAAGGCATTAATAAGTCTTGAAAGCGGTCTATGTTTGCTATCCTCTATGGCGCTCAATATGTTATTCGCGCTTTTTTCGCCCATTCTTTCCATAGACAATAAAAGTTCTTTGTTTAAGTAATAGATGTCTGATATATCTGAAATGTACCCTTCTTGGATCAATGCGAGCGCCAGCTTAATCCCAAACCCGTCTATATCCATCGCTGGTTTACTAACAAAATGCTCAACGAGCCGCTCAAGCTGAGCGGAACAAGAGGCATTCGTGCAAAATATCGCGACCTCGTTACCGATTCTATTAACAGGGCCGTTGCAACTAGGGCATTTGTCAGGCATCTCGAAAACAATTTCATTTCCTGAACGTAAGGAAGGGTCGCTTCTTACAATCTGCGGGATTACTTCTCCAGCTCTTTCAACTAGTACCGTATCTCCAATTCTGAGATCCTTTTCTTCTATGTAGTCCTTGTTGTGTAACGTTGCCTGACGAACAATAACACCTCCGACTTCTACGGGATCTAAAACAGCGTATGGGTTTATACTTCCGGTGCGTCCCACATTTATACGGATGTCCAATAGTTTTGTAAGAGCTTGATCTGATGGAAATTTATACGCAATTGCCCATCGTGGTTCCCGACCTACAGTGCCTAATCGGTTTTGATTTTCTATGACATTAGTTTTTACCACAATACCGTCACAATCGTAGTCCAAATTTTTCAAGTTTGAGACCCAGTGATCATAATACGTCAGAACATCTTTAATGTTTGTCGCCAAATAGTTATGAGGGTTAATCTTGAAACCGATATTTTCCAAAAATTTGAGGTTATCTAGGTGAGTCGGTTCCATTTCCTCAGTTGACCACGCCATACTGTAAATAAATAAATCTAGAGGTCTTTCGGCAGTAATCGATGGGTCTAGTTGTCTCAAGGAACCAGCTGCTGTATTTCTTGGGTTTGCGTATACAGGCAAGTTATTTTCAAGCCGATATCTGTTGAAAATTTCAAATTCAGATCTAGGAAAATATACTTCTCCTCGTACCTCAAATCTTTCGGGACATTTCTTTCTTATTTGGAGCGGTATACTTCTAATGGTCTTTAAATTGGAAGTTATGTCTTCACCAACCATGCTATTGCCTCTTGTAGATCCCCTGGTGAAAATTCCGTTTTCATAAACGAGAGAAACAGCAAGCCCGTCGTACTTAAGTTCGCAAGCAAAATCGATTTTATCCATACTCAATAAATTTGCTATCCGGGATTGCCAACTAGTCATGTCATCGCTATTAAATGCGTTGCCGAGGCTGAGCATCGGCACATCGTGAGCAACTTGGCTAAAGCCACCTACAAGTTTTTCTCCTATTCTTTGTGTGGGAGATTCTGCGGTGATTAAATCAGGTCTATTTTCCTCAAACTTTCGGAGCTTATTCATTAAAGCATCAAATTGGGTGTCTGTTATTTCTGGACGAGACAAAACAAAGTACAAGTGATTGTGCCTGTCGATTTCTTCTCTTAAGCTTTGAAGTTCTTTTTGTACCATTAATAATTCATGTCCATGAAAATTACCTATATCCGGACCATACTAACTCCGGTTATATAAGGGCTCAAGTACTTTGATATTTAAGTATGTTGTATTTGTTGGCCTATTCCTAATGTAGACTCAAATTTAAATGAAGTTATATACTCGAAGAAGGAACCAGAAGGTAAGTCTTATAAAATTCAATATAGAAGGTATAAACTGAATATAGTGCCATACTCTAATGAAATCCAAAGATTCATCGACGATCATCCCCAACTCGCAGCGATAGGAAATACACCATTAGTCAAACTTGACATGCCTTGGGATCTAGGAAATGCCAGTATATATGCTAAATACGAACAATTAAATCCAGGTGGGTCAATAAAAGACAGACCTGTTTTGAGAATGCTAGCAGAGGCCGTCATTACAGGTAAGTTGACCAAAAATAAAACGATTTTGGACGCTACATCTGGTAACGCGGGTATTGCATATGCGATGATCGGGGCAATTCTGGGATATAGTGTGGAATTGGTGATGCCTGAAAACGCGAGTGAAGAAAGAAAAAAACGGTTGTTAGCTCACGGTGCTAACTTAGTGTTTACTGATGCGCAATTAGGCTATGACGAGGCTTTACATGAGGTCAAGAGAAGATTCGAGATTGATCCTGAAAAATATTTTTATTGCGATCAATATAGTAATAAAAATAATCCTTTAGCTCATTATGAGACGACCGCAGTGGAATTACTTGAGCAAGCTCCATTTACGACTCATTTTGTGGGGGGTGTAGGTACCGGAGGGACTATAAGTGGAATTGGTCGAAGGCTTAAAGAATCAAATCCTGACATAGAGATTATATGCATAGATTTTGAGGAATGGCCTGGAGTAGAAGGTCTGAAGCCACTGGGAGAAGGTCATATTATTCCTGATACGTTTGACAGCACCGTTGTAGATCGTATGTTGGAAGTAGATGTATTGGAAGGATATGAACTTTCAAAGGAATTAGCCAAGAAAGGAATTTTCGTGGGGCAGTCTTCGGGAGCCTATTTACTCGGTGCAAAGATGGTCGCTGAGGAAAATCGCCGCGGTCATGTAGTCACCATATTCAATGATATAGGGGAAAGGTATTTTTCTACATCGCTATGGAGCTAGACGTCTAGATTTGCCACGTCTAAGGCGTGAGTTTGTATGAACCTTCTTCTTGGTTCTACATCATCTCCCATCAGTTCAGAGAATGTGTCGTCGGCTGTAGTCTCGCTTTCCACATCAACTTGAAGCAAGGTCCTTGTTTCCGGATTCATAGTCGTGTCCCAGAGTTGATCATGATTCATCTCCCCGAGGCCCTTGTATCGTTGGATATGAACATTACGTTTGTTACCAAGCTGTTCTAGAAGTTCGTCTCTTTCAGTATCTGTGTAGACGTATTGATCTTTTCTTCCAACAGATATTTTATAAAGGGGTGGTTGGGCGATGTATAGGTGGCCATGTTCAACAAGTTGAGGCATGTGCCTGTAGAAAAAAGTTAGCAGTAATGTGCGTATATGGGACCCATCCACATCCGCGTCACACATTATAATTATCCTGTGGTACCGTAGTTTTTCTAGATCAAAGTCTTCGTCGAGACCGGCGCCAATCGCAGTAATCATGGAACGTATTGCATCATGTTGAACGATCTTGTCTGCTCTAGCTTTTTCTACATTTAAAATTTTGCCCCAGAGTGGCAAAATTGCTTGGAATCTCCTGTCTCTGCCCATCTTCGCTGTTCCGCCGGCCGAATCTCCTTCAACTAAATAGATTTCACAGAGTTCGGGGTTTTTTTCCGAACAATCTGCCAATTTACCTGGTAGGCCACCTCCGTCCATGGCATTTTTTCTGATGATCAATTCGCGGGCTTTTCGGGCAGCTTCTCTCGCCCTCTGCGATGTCATGCATTTGTCGATTATCGCTTTCGCTTCGCGTGGATTGTCCTCAAGGAAAATCTGGAGCGCCTCTCCTAAAACGGTTTCTACTTGAGTTCTTGCCTCAGCGTTTCCGAGCTTGTTTTTTGTCTGACCTTCGAATTGAGGGTCTTGAAGTTTTACGCTTATAACAGCCGTGAGTCCTTCCCTGGTATCTTCACCTGCTAAGTTGGGCTCATTGTCTTTTATGAGTTTTTGCTTTCTGCCATAATCGTTGATGACTCTGGTCAGCGCGGACCTGAACCCGGTGACATGTGTCCCCCCGTCCTCGGTATTTATACAATTTGCAAAAGCATAGACAAATTCACTAAATGAATCATTGTACTGAAGTGCGACCTCCACTTTAGTACCTTCAAAATCTTTTTCTACATAGATAGGGTTTTCGTGAACCACACCTCTTTTTTGATTTAATCCCCTTACAAAACTAGAAATGCCGCCATCAAAGTAATAAGTGACTTCGTTGTTAGGCCACCTGCTTTGGTGCCATTCGCTTTTGAAAGTGATTTTTAGGCCTTTGTTCAAATAGGCCATCTCTTTAAATCGATTCGCAAGTATTGAAAAATCGTATACAAGATCGCCAAATATATCTGAGTCAGGCATGAATTCAATGGCAGTTCCTGTTTCATTGGAACGAACGGCCATAGCCTCTTCTGCAGTCATCTCTGTTTGCGTCCTACCTTTGGCATATTCTTGTCTGTGAATTTTGTCATCTCTTGTGACGGAAACTCGGACCCAAGTTGACAGTGCATTAACTACTGAGGCGCCAACGCCGTGTAGGCCACCCGATACCGCGTAGGCTTTGCCTCCAAATTTTCCACCGGCATGTAGTGTCGTCATGACTGTTTCTACCGCAGTCATTCCTGTTGTTGGGTGTTTGTCGACTGGGATCCCCCTACCGTCGTCCTCAATTCTTACCGACCCGTCTTCTTTGATGACAACTTCCACACTGGAGCAATATCCTGCCATAAATTCGTCTACGCTGTTGTCGACGATTTCATATATTAGATGATGCAATCCCCTTTGGTCGGTACTCCCTATATACATTCCTGGGCGTTTACGGACTGCTTCCATACCTTCAAGCACTTGAATGTCACTTGCTGAGTATTCGTCTTCTTGTTTTGATCTTAATGTTGCCATTTTTGATTCTCCCTAGAGGTTGCCAGGTTCAAATTGAAGCCTCTTAGAAATGATGAAATATTCGAGCCATTAGTTGAACTGCCTTTTTAATAGTACCCACTTTCATAAGCAATAATCATGATCTGAGGGTTAGCAAAAATTGACCTACCGCAATACTGGTATTTACAGGGTCAAAAAGCAAGCTATTCACGGACATTATTTTATCAAATTTAGATTAATTTCTCAATCGTGATTTGTGCCTGTGCCAAGAGGATAGATTTAATACGGTTTTCGGAGGTTTAAACGGTTAGAATTCGATACCAGTTTTTCATATATTTTTCACATATAAATCTTGTTCACATTTTTATGTTATTCACCTTTTTGAACAACCTGTTAGAATTGTCCCCCGCAGCCAATCTCTGATGGGATGGTGAGCTAATGGGTAAAAGGCAGTGATTAATTCAATAAGACCTGCTTTGTAGACTCTCGAATATGCTCCTTTCTCAACAGATAGGAGTTTTTTTGTGTATCAATCTCGGAATGACATAACTGATGTACCAGGGATCAAGGTAGGTCATTGGACTGACATGGAATCGGTTACAGGTTGCACTGTTGTCATCTGCCCCAGCCACACAGTTGGTGCTGTCGATGTGAGAGGGGCTTCTCCGGGTACTAGAGAGACTGACTTACTTAGGCCAGAAAACAGAATACAAGAGATACATGCGGTGCTTTTAGGAGGAGGAAGTGCATATGGGCTAGCTGCTTCTGATGGAGTGATGGAATACTTAGAGGAAAAGTCTCTGGGGTTTAAGGCCGGAGATCATATCGTTCCTATAGTTCCAAGTGCCATACTGTTCGACCTTGGCTTAGGTGACTCTACGGTCCGTCCCGATAAAACTTCAGGGTATAAAGCTTGTGTTGATAGTGAGTCTCAGGAATTCCTTCAAGGTAGCGTCGGAGCTGGAACAGGGGCTACCGTGGGAAAAACTTCAAGATTTTTCGATAGTTGTAAAGGAGGTATCGGGTCATCTAGTAGGCTTATCCAAGGCGGGATCATCGTCGGATCTTTGATGGCGGTCAATTCTGTAGGAAGCGTTCATGATCCTGCATCTGGAAAATTGATTGCTGGACCAAGGAATCAAAATGGGGTCATGATATCTGCTGAGGAAGACTTAGTGAATTCACGTACTACTGAAAAAGGGAGTAATAGCTTCAATACCACTATCGGTGTAATCGCCACGAACGCTCGATTGACCAAAGGGCAGGCTTCTCGACTCGCAACAAGCTGCCATGACGGAATAGCTCTCACTGTAAGACCTGCTCATCTGACCGGCGACGGAGACGCAATTTTTTCTCTTGCCGCTAATCAGGACTCTGACGATGGAATTGATTTATCAGGATCTTTCCATATGGATCAACTACTCGCTTCGGCCGTCGTTTGTACATCCGAAGCCATAGTAAACGCTGTAACAAGGGCCAAAGGGATGGGTGGTATTCCTGGTTTGGGAGATTTTTCTTGATGACTTTTGGAAAGAATTCGAGCATAGGGTTCATTGGGGCTGGAAATGTCGGGACTTCGCTTGCTGTCGCTTTACATAACAAAGGCTACAACGTAGCATCAGTTGCCAGTAGAACTTTCGAATCCGCGTTGAATTTTTCATGTGAAATTCAAGATTGTAATCCTGAGCGAAATATTCAAAAGACCGTGAACGTTTCTGAAGTAGTTTTTGTCACGACCCCTGACGACGCCATCGTTCCCACTTTGAAGGATTTACAATTCGAGAAGGGTCAATTGGTTATACATTGTTCAGGGGTCTCCTCTCTAGATATATTTGATAGCGTTAATTTACCCAAAGAAGTCTACCGAGCTTGCTTTCATCCCATCCAGGCATTTTCATCTATTGAAAGAGATGTTGGGTATTTCCAGGATATTACATTTGGGATAGAGGGTAATATGGTGACCCGGGACTTTTTAGTAGAGATTTGTAAGAATCTTAATGCTAATTTTGTAAAGCTGAGACCAGGTGATAAGCCGCTTTATCATCTCTCCGGGGTTCTTATGGGTGGTTTGTTGAGTGAATATGTAGCACTGTGTGCTCAATTGTGGGTGTCTTTTGGTTTATCTCGTGAGGAAGGTATCAAAGCTTTATTACCAATGATGAAGCAGGTTTCACTTAATGTTGAGAAACATGGAATTCCCGGCGCAGTGGCCGGTCCATTTGCTCGTGGGGACGTGGGAACAGTGACTAAACACATTGACGCGATTTTAAAGTATCGGCCAGATTTGCTTCCATTCTATTGCCATTTGTCTTTGCAGGGACTTGGCTTTGTGCAGGAAAAGAATCAGTTGAATCAGGGCGTTATAGATAATATGAAAAAAATACTGAAAGAAAGTCTGAGAGATAATCCAAGGACTTGAGAGACAGAGATTAAAGATGAGAATTACCATTAATGATATACAAAATAAGAAGAATATTGGTGTAAAGATACCGATGGTCACCGCATATGATTACACTGGTGGCAAGTTGGTGTCTAAGGCTGGTATTCCTTTGATTCTCGTTGGAGATAGCTTAGGACAGGTTATGCTCGGCCATGATTCCACCATACCTGTAACCATGGATGATATGGTTCGGCATACTCAGATGGTAGTTCGTGGTACGGACACACAGCATATAGTTTCTGATATGCCTTTTATGAGTTACCAGGTTGACATTGAGAAAGCGCTGAATAATGCTGGACGGCTAGTGAAGGAAGGAGGGTGCCAGTCAGTAAAATTGGAGGGTGGTGTGCGCGTTCTACAAACTGTGAAAAATATCGTCGATGCAGGAATTCCAGTCATGGGCCATTTAGGGCTTACCCCGCAATCTGTCAATCAGTTGAGTGGATATAGAGTGCAAGGCAGAGATTCAAATTCTGCTGCTCAAATCATTAAAGATGCACTGTTATTACAGGAGGCTGGGGCATATGCGGTTGTTCTAGAGTTGGTTCCAAGAGAATTAGCCTCAGAAATAACCCAGTTATTGGACATACCCACTATAGGGATTGGTTCCGGTTCAGATTGTGATGGTCAAGTCCAGGTATTTCATGATTTATTGGGATTAATCGAAGATTTTTCCCCAAAACATGCAAAACAATATGCTAATTTATTTACGGATGTTGTGCAGGTTTTGAAGGAATATTTAGATGATGTGGAGAAGGAAAAATTCCCGACGGAAAAAGAAAGTTTTGGCATTGATAGTGAGATATTGGAAGAAGCGATAAAGCTTTCAAAGTAATTAGATGAAGAATATAGCAACTGAGGAAGAATTTCGAAGGATATGGGAGAGGCTTCCCAAGCCATTAGGGCTAGTTCCGACTATGGGTTCCTTACACGCCGGTCATGTTTCCCTTTTAAGAAGAGCTCGTGTTGAAAATAAGACTTTGGTAGCGTCTTTGTTTGTTAACCCTACTCAGTTTGGGGTGGGCGAAGATTTTAAGGAATATCCTAGGGATACGGAATCAGATTTGGCGATTTTGGAATCCGAAGGGGTGGATCTGGTTTTCATTCCAACGCAGAGTGATATGTATCCCGACGGGTTTGTTTCGTCTGTAAACGTTGGAGATCTGGGAGATATCTTGGAAGGTCAATTCAGACCGGGGCACTTTTCGGGAGTTGCGACGGTTGTTTCCAAGTTGCTGTCTATATGCAGGCCTGATCGTTCATATTTTGGGCAGAAGGATGCTCAACAGTGTGCGGTGATCAAGAGGCTCGTCTTGGATCTGAATCTTGGCTCGGAGATAGTGATTTGCCCTACCATCCGTAATGAAGATGGGATAGCTCTTAGCAGTAGAAACATCTATTTGTCTCCCGCTGACTATGATTCTGCTAAATTATTAAGCGAATCGCTGTTTCATGTTAAATCTTTGTGGATGGCCAATGAAGTCAGCGTTGAAGAAATGAGGCAGGCCATTTCATCTGTATTGGATTCTGATGAGAAAATTCAGGTTGAATACATAAGCTTTAATGATGTTGACACATTTGTAGAATTGAGTGACCGTAAAAATAAAATGATCGTATGTATAGCTGCTCGGATTGGTTATACAAGACTAATAGATAACATAATATTGGATTAAGTAGATAC
>CAYTAN010000008.1:0-21327 GCA_964435605.1 uncultured Dehalococcoidia bacterium | reverse complement strand
CTGGACTACGAATTTAAAACTGTTAAATTCAAAGCTGAAGATCTTCTTTCTCAAGCCCTTGAACATGAAGTAGATCATCTTAACGGCATCCTATACACCGACCATCTAGCTGAGCACGAACAGCTATATAAAATTGAACAACCCGATCAGACAGAAGCAACAACAGAAGATGAGCTAGATACGCCGTCCACTTTTAGGGTGCATTAAGGCTGCAGATAATGCGTAAATCACGCAACAACATTTATAGACTGCCCCATCTGACCACTGATATTCTCCCAGCTCTCTCTGAATCGAAACATTGCACTTATTTGGTAGGAGGAGTCATTAGAAATTCCTTGCTAAATATAGAAAGCTCAGACATAGATTTAGCAGTTGTAGGAGATAGCCTTCATTTCGGAAAGGTACTTTCTAGCAAAATGAACGGCAGATACATTGAACTTGATAAACAACGTGGAATTTCTAGAGTTGTATTCAGCAAGGAGTCAAAAGTCTTTCAACTCGATATCAGTAAAATAGATCAGAACATAGAACGAGACACATCTAGGCGTGACTTTACGGTGAACGCCATGGCGCTTCAAACTAAAAATATTTTATTTGACGATACTGGGCCATATTTTTTGCGAGAGGACCTGTATGATCCATACAATGGAATCCATGACGTAAACACTAAGACCATAAGAGCCACCCACAAAGATATCTTTAAGGAAGACCCTCTCCGGCTTTTGAGGGCGATTAGAATTTCGTCGCAGTTCAATTTCAACATAACGACTACAACAAAGTATCTAATAGAAGAAAATGCCCATTTGCTAACGAAGTGCTCTGCAGAACGTATAAGAGACGAATTTCTCAAGATATTAAATAACAATAATTCCGCTCAATATCTGAGATTATTGAACAAGCTGAAACTGCTTGAAAAGATCATCGAGGAACTGTCTTTTACCAAAGGTGTTAAGCAACCGGAACAGCACTACTGGGATGTATTTAATCATCAAATTGAATGCGTTGATTGGTTTGAGAAAATTCTGGATCCCAACAGAATCGACTGTTCAAATATTTCCAAACACATCCCTACATTTAAAGATTTTGATGACCACTTCAATAAAACTTACGCCGACGGGCAGACGCGAAAAACATTGTGTAAATTAGCCTGCCTCCTTCACGACATTGCTAAACCCCAGACCAAAACAATAGAACGAGGGAAAATAAGATTTTTAGGTCATCACATCTCAGGATCACAATTATCAATTGAAATTTTACAAAAGTTGCATTTCAGTAATAAAAGCATCGATTTAGTCTCTACGCAGGTACTTCACCATCTAAGGCCTAGTCAAATGGCCCCAATAGGATCCTTGCCATCCAAAAAATCTGTCTACAAATATTACAGAGACACGGGAATCGCATCTATCGATACCTTATACTTAAACTTGGCAGACTATTTAGCCGCTCGTGGACCAAAAATTACGGAGGTTGAATGGGAGAGGCACTGCCGAACGATCGATCATATCCTGAAACAGGGATTTACCGAAAAGGTCCCATCCAGAAGACGCAAGCTAGTAACAGGACACGATATAATGGTTGGGTTGGGCTTGAAACCAGGCCCAATAATAGGAAAGCTTCTCGCAAAAATCGAAGAAGCTCAGGTTGATGATGAGATTAAAAGTAAAAAAGAAGCCTTAGAATTTTTAAGGGAAACTATAGAATCAGGGGAACATTTTGAGAAGGAATGCCAGAATATTAGTCGTGATAGCCGTAATAGTTGTATTATGCGCGGCAACCCTTAGCACACAGAAGATAGAATTCAATAACTTTGAGAGAGGCGGTGACACTCTCTTGGGTCTAAACCTAGGTCTCGACCTGCAAGGAGGAAGTCATCTTGTATATAAAGCAACCTCTACCGATAGAGGCACGGGAGAATCAAAAATCCCGTCATCCAATGAGATGGCTTCTCTTGTTAAAACTATCGAGCGAAGAATAAATTCATCAGGACTAGCGGAGCCAATAATACAAATTTTGGGCGAGGATAGACTCCTGATCCAATTGCCCGGAATTAAAGACCCCGCCAGGGCAAAAAGTCTTATTGGAGAAACAGCTCAGCTAGAGTTTAAACATAGAAAAACGGTTGTAGATCCTGAACCTGTAGAGTTCATCAAAGCAACAGATATCACGAGTGTTGATGTGAAAAACATGCTTCCTGATGGCACATTTTTATCTGACCAAGCAGACTCAGATGATGAAACCAATGCTTCTCCTGTTGCAATCGTCGAATTTACTGCGGCAGCATATTCTCAATTCCAATCCCTAGCACTTGGATTACTAGTTTCATATGCACAGTCAGAACAGGCCTTTCAGAGAGGCAATATATTACCTCCAAGTTCTCTGGAATTAATTATTGAAGGGGACGACCCATTACGATTCAGTGTTACAGGCAACCAGATAAAGCCTCTCGAAAACACTACAAAATACGCATTTGCCATACCGTCAATCTCAAACCAGTCGGAAGAACCAATATCCTCCGAAGAATACAAATCTAAACTGGGGAGCAATCCGACAGTTTCCTTCAGCTTAAAGCCTGGTTATATCGACGAAGACATAGGTTTAACTGGAGATGACCTTTCAACAGCGTATCCAAGTCAGCATCAAGGCTCAGGAGTCCCGATAGTTAGCATAGAATTCGGGGAAGAAGGAACCAAAACATTTGGGGACCTAACAACAACGATATATAACAATGACTTAAAAACAGGAGTTAAAGAGCAAATTGCCATTATTCTTGATGGTCAAGAGCTAATAGCACCAGTTGTAAATAGTCCAATTACAGCGGGCACCGCGATAATACAAGGCCCAGACTTCACAATTGAACGTGTGAAGGATTTAGCGCTTTTGTTAGAGTCTGGACGACTTCCTGTCCCCATTGAACTCATACAGGAGCGAGATGTGGACGCAATATTAGGCGCGGACTCACTGAGGAAAAGTGTTATCGCAGGGGGGGTAGGACTACTCCTAGTATTACTTTTTATGACCTTGTACTACCGAATACCAGGTCTCGTAGCATCCCTAGCTCTTTTAATTTACGCTGGAATTGTACTCAGCATATTCAAACTAATACCTGTCACGTTAACGTTATCTGGAGTGGCAGCGGCTATTCTATCAATAGGAATGGCTGTAGATGCAAATATTCTCATTTTTGAAAGAATGAAAGATGAATTAAGAGCGGGAAGAACCATGCTAACTGCAATAAATACAGGCTTCAACAGAGCTTGGCCAGCCATTAGAGATGGTAATGTTTCAACATTGATAACATGTGGAATACTGTATTGGTTTGCAGATACCCTTGGAGCAACTATTGTTCAGGGATTCGCTGTAACTCTTGCCATTGGTGTTGTCATAAGCATGTTCTCCGCTATAGTAATCAGTCGTACATTTATGAGGGTCGTAGCATTGACCCCAATATCAAAAAACTTACAGCTTTTCGTACCTTCTGGTGGAAAAGCCTTGAGTGAAAAATTCACTCGCTAATTTACCGGAGGTTTTCATTTGGATTTTGCAGGTAAAAGAATATGGTTCTTCATATTTTCATTCTTGGTCATAGCTCCAGGTGTGGTTTTTCTGGCCATTGCCCCAGGTCTTAAAGCAGGAATAGACTTTACAGGAGGGTCAAGCATGACTCTCGGGTTTTCTGAATCCTCCAATGTCAAACAAAGTCAGATCAGGGATATTCTCATAGACCAAGGTTATCCGGAAACGACTGTACAGAATCTCGGAGATTCCAATTTTTTCGTCCGTACAAAAGAACTGGACGACAATGAAAAAACCAACATAACACAAACACTTATTACCAAATTGGACCCAGAATCTAAAAGCATTTTGAGAAGCTTTGACTTAGTATCACCCGTTGTCGCCAGTGAAACGGTGTTAAATGCTGTCTGGGCTGTTTTAGCAGCAGCAATAGGGATTTTCATATACGTATGGTGGGCCTTCAGAAATGTTCCCAGCCCCTTCAGGTACGGGCTTGCTGCAATTGTAGCTTTGCTGCACGACACGTTAATAGTAGTCGGAGCATTTGCAATCCTAGGGGAGTTGTTTGACATAGAAGTGAATACGATGTTTCTCATAGCTGTACTGACAGTAATAGGTTATAGCGTAAACGACACTATCGTGGTATTTGATAAGATCAGGGAGAACGTTCTAATACACGTCAACCGTCCGTTCACAGAGATTGTAAACTTGAGCATCTCAGAAACAATTGGACGATCTATAAACACAAGTTTCACATTACTGATTACATTGGCAGCGTTATTGCTGTTTGGCGGGGCCACAATCAGGGAATTTTTGTATGTTCTTCTAATAGGGGTAGTTGCCGGCACATATTCGTCAATAGGAATAGCCAGCCAGGTATTAGTCAGTTGGGAACAAAAAAGTCTGGGCCGATTGTTTGGGAACAGCTAGTTTGATGGATGTACAATCACACGGCCAATCTGTTCATTTTGATCAACAATCCTAAAACCTTCCTTTAAGTCCTCCATAGAAATCTCCTCGTGTATCAACGGAAGTATCTTTCCATCATTAACCATTCTATCGATCTCCTTAGTATGCCCTGGCTCAGACCCTGTACACCCAACAATGGAAGCGTCCCTAAACATCAATTCAGGGATGATCAGTTCTGTCGGACCAGGTGTCACTTCCCCTAACAACAGCATGCTGCCTGATTGAGACAAACATCTTAGACCCGTAGCAAATAAACTCCCCCCCACAGGATTAAAAACCAGATCAGCCCCTTTATCATTGGTAAATCCCATTACCAATTCTGACGGATCAACATATTCATCAATCAGGAAAACATGACCTGATCGTAAATCTTGCAACGTCTCTAGTTTTTCAGGAGAGGTGGTGAAAGATATTACCGTTGCGCCCATAGAGTTTGCAATTTGCATAGCATGACAACCCAAGCCGCCCCCGGAACCGAACACTACTACAAAGCTGTCGGACCCAACCTTTCCAATTTCAGTCAACGCCTTAAACGAAACACCTATCGGGCAACCATATATGCTACTTCCAACTACATTAGATGATGGGTCAACTTTAATTAAATTTCTGGGATGTATAGCCAAATACTCACGAAATCCGCCATCAATCCCATGGCCGTACCCGTAAGCATTTGGACACCTATAACTAGCACCCGTTAAGCAAGATTCACATTCCCCACAGAAATTTGTGAGAGACGTCACCACCCGGTCTCCCAAAGAGAAGCCATCACCTACTATTCCAGTATCAACAATGGTTCCAGATATTTCATGTCCGAGAATGATATTCTCTTTCACACCTCGTCTGAGAATGCCTTTCATGACTGCTACATCGTGGTTACACAACCCGACGGCTTCCACTTTGATAACAACATTTTCATCTCCTGCAACAGGATCATCAACGTCAATTACTTCAATAACAGGCTTCAGTCCAACCTCTTTAAGTAGAGCCGCCCTCATTTCATGCCGGCCCTACATATTGAGACTTAATCATGTCAGCGGCAACAGAGATTGTGTCCCACGTGCTACGATTCTTATCTATGGTCTCCGGTGTTTCTTCCGCAAATGGGGTCTCATTCAACAACTTATATACGTCTGCAGCCCCCATGTGAAAATATGGTGTGACCCCCAAAGATGCAAATGTACTGGAGATTTCCTCCATCTCTCCTATCCACCGATGAGCATTTGCTGGTAAGCGGGATATACCTGACTCCATAGCTGCCAAGGCACCTTGCTGACTAAATTCAAACTCTTCCTTTAACTGTTCAGTTAGACCCATTTTCTGAGCTGCTGTTAGCAAAGCAACCTGTAGAGTATTAGTGCCCTTGGTAAGGGCTGCATAACACATCTTTATCCCGGACGCTTGTCCAACATCTGGCCCTACTACTTTAACAATGATTCCTTTGCCGTCTAACTCAGTAACCACCTCTGCATCAGGACCAGATACATAAAATCTCGGGGTATCTCCTTTAGTTGGAGCGGTCCCTATAATTCCTCCATCAATAAAAGTACCCCCAGAGGAATTTATAGTTTTGCTAATCTCCCTGGCAGTATCCGGAGAGACCGCATTACAATCAGCAAAATATGTCGTCGCTCCTGTTCTATTGAGGGATTCTGAAACTTCCTTGGCCAATTCTCTCGCTCTGCCCGGCACCATAATGGACAAAATGAGATCTGCCTCATCAACGAGAACATCCATTGTTTCAACGATCCTAAAATTACCTTCTCTAGCAAGATCTATAGTTCGTTGGCTTCTGCCAGCTAAGCAGGTTATAACATCGAACCCATTTTCCCTCAGAACTTTACCTACAGCATGTCCCATATCACCAGGGCTTTGAATAGCAATAGTTTTTACACCCATAGATCACCTCTCGTAACTCACTAAACTTTCAATAATTTTAATTGTACGTCCATCATCCGTCATAGCCAATATATCGCTCTGATACACTTCGTTATAGACATCAGCAAATTGCAAAGGTGAAATTATTATGAAACTTGGCGCACACGTCTCTGCCTCGGGTGGAGTGAGCAAATCAATAGACAGGGCATTAGACATCGGCGCAGAAGCAATCCAAATATTTGCATCATCACCTAGGGCCTGGAAATTCAATCATCCAAAACCAGAAGAAGTCGAGCGATTCAGAAAAAAATCAGAAGAAAGCGGAATAGGACCCTGCTACATCCACGGAAGTTATTTGGTGAATATAGGAGGATCTGAAGACCAACTTCAAAAATCCATAGACTGCCTCGTTAATAATATGTCTGCTGCCGGGGAAATTGGTGCTGAGGGAGTTATTTTTCATGGCGGTAGTCACAAAGGAAAAGGGTTTGATGCTGTTTTAAACCAGGCTGCCAATTGCTTAACGCAAGTCTTAGAAAAATCCCCAGACAATGTATGGCTCTGTCTTGAGAACAGTGCGGGTATGGGGGCACATATCGGCTCATCATTCCGAGAAATAGGCCGGATTTTGAGAGTTGTGGATCATCCAAATCTGAAAGTCTGCCTGGATACCGAGCACTGCTTTGCAGCCGGATACAACTTGGCTGTACCGGAAGAGCTAGACAAGGTAATAGCGGAATTTGATAGCGAAATAGGTTTAGACAAACTAGTCGCTGTTCATGCTAACGACGCTAAAGTTGAACTTGGATCCGGAGTAGATAGGCATGAAAACATCGGTGAAGGATACATAGGGATCTCAGGTTTTGAAAGCATCCTCGGTAACACGGCTTTCAAGAACGTTCCTTTTTTTCTAGAAGTCCCAGGATTCGATGGAAACGGTCCAGATAAAGAAAATTTAGACCGGCTAAAAACAATCAGATCATCGATATATGATGAGTAAAGTACTGTGAAGACCACCCCCAGCAACCAAGATGTCAAAAGGTTCACGGAATATATGAAAGGTGAACTAGAAGCAGCGGCAATTTATAAATTACTCGCTGATAACGACAATAATATTGAAAGAGGGAAAATATTCGAGGAACTTCACAAGTCAGAAATGAGGCACGCCATCAAATGGGCCAACCTTATTGGCATTAGCGAAGAAAATATCAAGCCGAATTTTGTGACACCAAAAGCCATTTATATCAGAATTATTTCCAAAATTTTTGGATCTCAGAAGGTTCTACCGTGGCTTTCAAAAATTGAGGCAAAAGAAATCAATCTATACGTAAATGATTCCGACGGCAAAGATCTGGTGGCAGAAGAAGTTAAACACGCAAAGATCTTGGCAGAACTCTCTAATCCTTCTCGATCAGGAAAAGAATCGTGGCACAGGTATAGCAACGGCGGATCCTTGAGAGCTGCGGTACTCGGGGCCAATGACGGGTTAATTTCAAACTTTTGTTTAATTCTCGGTATGGTCGGAGGGGCAGCTGCGTCAGGAAATAGTGATTTCATTGTCATTGCTGGTTTAGCTGGTCTAGTAGCTGGTTCACTCTCAATGGCCTCAGGAGAATATATTTCAATGAGATCTCAAAAAGAAATTTTTCAACATCAAATTGAGATCGAGAAATTTGAACTAAAATATTGGCCGGAAGAAGAACTAGAAGAATTGGTACTAATCTACAGAGCAAAAGGACTTTCTGAAGACATAGCGAGGAAAACCGCTGAACAAATAATGAAATCCCCGAAAAGTGCTTTGGATACCATGGCCAGAGAAGAACTTGGATTAAACCCTGATGAATTAGGATCTGAGTGGGGAGCAGCCTTTAGCAGCCTTGTAGCTTTCTCGGCAGGCGCATTTGTCCCTCTACTGCCATTCTTGTTTGGTAGTGGTCTAGTTTCCATTTATATAAGCGTCATTCTAACAGCACTTTCATTAATAATAATCGGGGGGAGCCTCGCGTTAGCTAGTGCCAGAAATATTATTTTTGGATCACTAAGAATGCTGGCAGTGGGCGGTTTTTCAGCTACCATAACCTATGGTATCGGGTACGGAATTGGAAATCTCATCGTCGGATAGAAATATGACGAATATTAACGGGCCTAATTTACTATGTTGAGTGAAAACAATAAACGACGACCAAGAGCAACTGATCTAGACTTAAGCATCGGAATTCTTCCTCATGGAAATGCGAATTCAATCACTGATGTGCCAAACGTCACTGTTGGTCACTCAACGGTCATATCAGGAGAGGGACAATTGAGATCGGGAGAGGGGCCTGTTAGATCCGGAATTACCGCGGTCATCCCTCATAAAGGAAACATATTTAAGGAAAAAGTTCCAGCCTCTGCTCATTCATTTAATGGATTTGGAAAATCCATAGGATTAATGCAACTTATTGAATTAGGCACCATTGAAACTCCAATTGTCATCACAAGCACACTAAGTACTTGGAAAATCGGGGATGCATTGATAGATATCCTTACTAACGATAATCCAGGAGTTCAGTCATTCAACCCAATAGTTTGTGAAAGTAATGATAGATTTCTAAATGATGGTGTAGGTAGGCATATAACTAAACAGCACTTACAACAAGCTTTAGATTCCTCTTCTAACCAAAGTACTGATGAAGGCAACATAGGAGCCGGCACTGGAATGACCGGTTTCGGATGGAAAGGAGGAATCGGAACCTCTTCACGGATTTGTCAATCGTTAGTCGATACCTACCACGTTGGTGTACTAGTGGTATGTAACGCCGGTGATCCTAGAGATCTGAGGTTTGACAACCTTCCAATTGGAAGATTTATATTGCCTCCTGGTATTCATGACGAATCTGGAGGTTCAGTGATTTTCATAGTCGCGACAGATGCACCTGTAAACTCCCGTCAGCTTAACCGAATGGCGAAACGAGCTGAAATAGGGTTCTCACGCTGTGGCGGAATGCTGAGTCATAGCAGTGGCAGTTTTTCGGTTGCATTCTCATCATCAACGGAACGACCAAAGGTCGACGATGCACACCTAACTCCTTTGTTTAGAGGGGTAACTGAGGCTTCCGAAGAAGCAATCATAAATTCAATTTTGAGATCTGAAACAATAACCGGCAGGGATGGAAATATAAGGCATGGAATTCCGATAGATAGGATAAAGGAAATTCAAAACCAAATCCCAGATTTACATCACAAGCTTCGAGAGGAGGATTAGATGACCCTGAAAAATAAAGTTTGTTTAATTACTGGGGGAGGAAGTGGCATTGGAAGAGCTACTGCAAACAAAATGGCCAAAGAAGGCGCCAGAATCATCGTTGTCGGAAGAACCCAAACAAAAATTGACGAAACCGTGTCAAGTATTAAAAAAGACGGTGGATATGCTAGCGGTTATGCCACTGACGTTTCGGATCAAGCATTGGTTGATGACCTAGTGTCCTCGGTAATTCAAGAACACTCCAAAATAGATCTTCTGCTAAATAACGCAGGGCACAGTTCAAAACATCGCAGGTTAACAACGACGACAGCCACAGAAATTCAATCTGTCATAGATTCCAACTTAATAGGAACGATATACTGCAGTCAGGCCGTCGTTCCACACATGATTTCCGCTGAAGAGGGTACGATAATAAATGTAGCATCCATAGCGGGTCTCAGCCCCAGCAACCTCGGCGGAATGATATATTCCGCCGTCAAAGCAGCTGTTATTAATTTCACAGGGTTTCTAAACGATGATCTAAAAAACACAGGTATTCGTGCCAGTGTCGTGATACCAGGAGAAGTGGATACCCCAATTTTAGACAACCGCCCGATCCCGCCTGACGAAAATGCAAGAGCCAAGATGGTCACAGCTGAAGACACAGCCGAGGCTATTTCAATGATCGCAAGATTACCATTAAGGACAAATATACCAGAACTCCAAATTAGACCCACTTTTATTAGAGACAATTCTGGGGAGATTGAAAAAATATAAGGAGAATATGCACGATGAAAAATCACATAGATGATGAAAACCCTTACGCCAAGCTCGGAATCACTCCTATCATAAATGCAATCGGTAGTGTAACCATGTTAGGGGGATCGACCCCTATCGAAGCAGTTAAGGAAGCCATGAACAACGCGGACGATTTCTATGTTCCATTAATGGAACTGGAAGAAAAAGCGGGAAAAAGAATAGCATCAACAATCGGGGTACCTGCTGCTTATATAACCTCTGGGGCCGGATCCGCACTCACCTTGGCTGCGGCCGCAGTTATGGCAGGTGAAAACGATGAATTCATAGAACAACTGCCCAATACAAAAGGAATGGCCGACGAAATTCTAATTCAAAAAAGACAACGATATTGGTATGACCGCTGTTTGGAAGCATCGGGGGCAACTTTAGTGGAATTTGGAGATGAAAATGGAACGACCGAGACTGATCTAATAAACGCCATCAATGATAAAACGGCCGCCGTGCATTTTTACATGGTAGAGCACGAAAAGGATCCAAAAGCATTATCCTTGGAAAAGACCATCGAAATAGCGCATAGTAAAAACATTCCTGTCTTAGTTGACGCAGCAGGACAAATTTATCCCCTAGATATATTTGGTAAATACGTAAAAATGGGGGCAGACTTTCAATGTATTGCGGCAAAATATCTAGGAGCAACGCAATCCACAGGATTGGCCTTAGGAACTGAAGAAATGATCAGGAAAATATCCAAACAGTCCTTTGTTGGATATGAAGGAAGAAGGATACGGGGCATAGGAAGACCTCACAAAGTCGACAGGCAAGAAATGCTTGGCGTGGTAGCCGCAGTTGACCATTGGTTCATGACTAATCATGAGGACAGACTGGCCTCAATTGAAGGTAGATCACTGAAAATCAAAAAACTCCTTCAAGAAAGAGAAGAATTGTCTGTTAGCCTGATAGATAACATTTATGGTCATCAACCCTATGGAGTGAGGATACATATAACTGGAAATCAAAACTCTCTACAATTGGAAGAAATTGTGGACCTATTGAAAGATGGAGATCCTCCTATATGGACCCGAGTTAAAGAAGGAGAAAACCACATCGATCTTCATATTTTCGGACTACGTGAAGGAGAGGAGATCGTTGTAGCAAACAGGATCAATCAACTGTTTGAAACAAATTAGATGGATCAGCGCAGACTAGGGAATAACGGACCAAAAGTATCCGCAATTTGCTTCGGAGCCTGGCCTATTGGCGGGGGCTTAGGGCTTGTTGACAAAAAAATTGCGATCCACACGATACATTCAGCTCTCTCTGAAGGTATCACTTTTTTCGATACGGCAGAAGGATATCAAACGAGCGAAGCAGTTCTGGGAGAAGCGCTCATAGGAAAGCGCCAATCAACGATACTCGCTTCGAAGTTTTCCGGAACCGACCATTCAGAATCCCACATATTCTCTGCTATTGATAAAAGTTTGAATGCCCTAAAAACTGATTACATCGATCTTTACCAGGTCCACACTCCTCAGGATAAATGGCCCATCGAATATACCATAGCATCTCTTAATAAACTGATAGACATGGGCAAAGTCAGACATATAGGAGTTTCAAATTTCTCTCAGAAACAAACGGCGGAGGCCATATCTTTCGGTTCAGTACAAAGTTCGCAACCGAGATATAACTTATTGTTTCACAAAGAAGAGGACGCTAATATTAAATATTGCAATGAAAATGGAATTGGTGTGATGGCACATTCAGTCCTAGCCAAAGGTCTTCTGACAGGCAAATTCAGACCTGGACACAAATTCACTGACGATGATGAAAGAAGGTTCTTTAACTTTTTTAAAGGTGATGTATTTCTGAGTATTACTTCAGTGTTAGATACATTGAGTGATTGGTGTCAATCAAGGAATAAAACATTAACCGAGTTGGCAGTCGCATGGGTTTTGGCCAAGCCGGGCATTTCCACAGCAATTGTAGGTTTAAAAACTTCAATGCAAGTAAAAGAAGTCATCTCTGCTGCAAATTGGCGCCTAACCAAGGATGAGATGAAGGACATCGCTTTAATTACCAATCACCTAGAAATCAAATGGGTGAAGGATATTCACTGATACCCTGGTCACAGTAATTCCCTGCCCTAACTATGTTAAAATTACAGTCCGCCTTTTGTGAGCGAACAAAGACAAATATTGCGAAACAGGAGCACCAAGTTGGCAGATCTCAGCATTGGTTTGGATAAAAGAGAAACAACAGGAAAAAAAGTCGCTAATTTAAGAAGAGCTGGAATCACTCCAATCCACTTGTATGGTGCGGAAATTGACTCAATGACGTTGCAATGTGAGTCAGCTCAAATAGATAGACTAGTTTTACAAGCAGGAACCAACATACCTGTAACTGTAACTGTAAACGGGAATGATGATGATCATCTATGCTTTGTCAGGGAAATACAGTACCACCCTGTAACAGAAAAAATACTCCACGTTGATTTCATCAAAGTAAATGCTGAACAGAAGGTCCGAGCTGAAGTGCCAGTGGTGGTAGAAGGGATGTCACCTGCCGTAAGAACAATGGGAGGAACCCTGCTACAACCACTACAATCTGTCACTGTTGAAGCTTTACCAATGAATATCCCGCCATTGCTGCAATTACAAGCTGAACTCTTACTAGATTTTGAGACCAATTTATATGTACAAGACATCCCAATTTCTGGAGACATGATCATAATCAACTCAGAAACTGAAATGGTGGCGACGGTCGCTGCCCCAAGAATTGAAAGAGATCCAGTACTAGCATCATCCGAGGACGATGACTCTGAGACACCCGATGAAGACTCAGAGGAACCTGAAGCGGAATAATAGATATAGCCGAATAAACACGGTATGAGATAGTCTTCACAGAAAAGATGAAGGGTTATGTGCGGTAGATATACATTATTCTCAAGCTTGGAAACAATAATTGACAGATTTTCTGTGGCAGAAAATGGTGTTCATGTACTCACAAAAAATTACAACGCACATCCTGGCCAGAGTGTCTTAACTATCCTGAAGAACAACAAAAACATTTCTACTAAAATGATGAAGTGGGGATTTGAACGGAACTGGACTGGAAACAATGGAAATTATAAAACGATCCATAATTCCCGAGTTGAAACTTTGCTGACCAAACCTACATTCAGGTCATTGGTAAAAAAGCAAAGATGTCTGATCCCATCTAACGGTTTCTACGAATGGAAAAAGTCAGCGGCGGGAAATACCCCGTTTTTTATCCATACTCCACAGAATAGTCTATTTGCATTTGCAGGCATCTGGACATCCGAAATTAAGGATAGCGGTTCAACAAAAAATTCGTTCAGTCTTATTACAAAGCCAGCCAATTCAAAACTTTCCTCTATACATCATAGAATGCCTGTAATAATAGGAAAGGAAATTGAAACAGACTGGCTCAGCGAAAAAACTTGTCCCGCTGACCTCATAGACCATTTACTTAAAGAGTCACATGAACCGGACGTTTATGTTGACTCGGTTTCCAACTACGTGAATTCCACAAGACACTCCGGCAAAGAGTGCATCGCCCTACGGCCACGACTTATATAGAAACGTATACGATACTCCGGCATTCTGCTGCTCAGCAGAATCTGTAATTAAGTTTCCAAAAAATCCCGCAGTTTCTTTGATCGATTTGGATGGCGCAGCTTTCGTAACGCTTTGGCTTCTATTTGCCTGATTCTCTCTCGGGTAACACCAAAATCCTTACCTACTTCTTCAAGAGTACGACTCCTGCCATCTTCAAGCCCAAATCTGAGTTCCAGAACTCGTGCTTCCCGTTCATTTAGTGTGTCGAGGACATCTATTACTTGTTCCCGAAGCAACTGATAGGAAGCAGCCTCAACCGGCGCCAGTGCAGTTGTATCAGGTATGAAATCCCCCAAGTGACTATCTTCTTCTTCACCTATTGGGGTTTCTAGTGAAACGGGTTCTTGAGATATTTTCAAAATCTCACGTACTTTCTCAGCTGGAATCTCCATCTCACGTCCTATTTCCTCGCTGGTTGGTTCTCTTCCATACTCTTGCACTAATCGTCGAGTAACCCTGAGAAGTTTGTTTATGGTCTCCACCATATGAACAGGAATCCGTATAGTTCGTGCTTGATCAGCGATAGCTCTTGTAATGGCTTGCCTAATCCACCAGGTAGCATAAGTACTAAATTTGTACCCTTTACGGTAATCAAACTTTTCAACCGCACGTATCAAACCAATATTTCCCTCTTGGATAAGATCCAACAAAGACATCCCTCGACCTATGTATTTCTTTGCTACACTTACGACTAGTCGTAAGTTAGCCTCCGAGAGGTGTTGCTGAGCATCGTCTCCCCTCTGCTTAATCCGTTCAATGTGCTGGCGGAATAAAAACTCATACGGTCCCATTTCCTCAATCAATGTTTCTTGAGACGCCAGATCCCTGACATCAGATAACGTCGGCATTCCAGTGACAACCTTAAAAATTTCATCAGGAAGCAACCTAGTATTCATGGAAGCTTGTTTTATCATCTCCTTAAGTTCATCAGTATCCGGAGGGTCTTCGTCGGAAAGTTCTGACAAAATAGCGGAAATTTGAGCAAGTGCGTCGTCTTGGAAAATACCGTCCAATGCTGCACGTATGTCTGGATTAGCCATTAGGTCCGGTAACGTTCCATCAAATGGGACTTCTTTGGAAACTAGGATAGCTTTTATTATCCCTTCGCTATCTCCCACTTTTTGCAACATTTGGCCCACTATGCGCTGAGACTTTGCGTATGGTTCGCTTTCTTCACGTAAGTCCTCTTCCAAAGTTTCGACATATCTCTTGGCTTCGAACTTTCTTGCCAAATCGCGTTCTTGAGGCGCCTTTAGCAAATCTACTCGTCCAATTTCCCTAAGATACATTCGGACAGGATCATCGATAACTTCTACACTACCAATTTCTTTTTCCCACTCTCTTGCAGCTTTAGCTTTAAGATCTTCTAAAGCAGGAGGACTATCTTCATCTTCTTCCACTCTCTGGTTAGAGTTTTGAAGTCCTAGTTCTAATACAGTACTATCTTCTTCGTCTTCTTCTTCGTCTTCCTCTACTTCATTTTGAGGTTCTTCTTCCTCCACTTGATAGCCGTCTTCCTTTGAACGGCTTCCACGCAACGCACCATCTATCAGATCAGCATCACCACCCAATTGTTGAATTCCGTCTGTAGTCATATGGTTGTGACTCCTTATCCGAGACTAAATGTTAGAACTACACGAATCTTTGACATAATTACATTACTCTACCAATTTTAACAAATATGAGGAGCAATTTCTTATAAGATCAATCTTATATAATCAAATCCTTCTTCTTTTCTCGCAATTTTTTGTCAATATCAGCGAGTTTACGCTCAAATGCAGTCTCTGAAGTGGAGCCTGAATGAAACATTCCCATCCTGTAAGACTTCAAATATCTCTCTTCAAGTCTGGCTACGCAATATTTCAGATCCGATTTTACGTTTTCCTTATATCCTTCAATCAATGGTTGATTTCTGATATCAAAATACCTCTGTTTCAGAGTTTGATCTAACTCCTTCTCAAAATTGGTCTGCACTTCATTGGGGATACCAGAGGATATAAATTCTTTCCATTTAGCAAATATTTGCTTATCTTCTGTCTTCTCAAAAACATCCGTATCAACATCCGACAATAATTCAAATAACTCAGGCCATGCAAACATTTGCGCCAACACATGATCAGAAAGAGAATCTCTTTTTTCACTGCGCAGTTCTTCATCAACTTCCTGCGGTTCCTGCGGATATTGATCTTGATTCGATCTATCATAAAATTTGGGTTTCTTTAAATTAGCCTGAATGGACTTTTTCACAGAACCTAAATTAGCTTTTATTTCGACGGCTATTTGATTGGTATATCTATCGTAATCAAAAGGATCCATTGCACCTAGTATAGGCGCCAAAACATCTATAACTTTTCCTTTGCCACCTGGTGAATCTAAATCGAATCTTGAAGAAATTGCAGGAATTAAATAATCCATCACCGGTTTAGCATCTGAGACAACCTGTCTCCAATCTCCGTTCTCTGATCTAATAAATTCATCGGGGTCCTTCCCTTCAGGCAGGGATAAAACCTTAAGGTTTACGGTTTCCCTTGAAAATTGATCTGCTCTACGACTACGTGAATCCGGTTGATTGAATATTTTCCATGAGCCATCTAGACTCCTTAAAGTAGCTTCCTGACCAGCCTCATCTTGGTCCAAAGCTAATACAAAGGAATGTGCGAGGCGTTTAAGATTCCTAACTTGTTCCGGGGTTAACGCTGTGCCCATAGAGGCCACAACGTTAGTAAACCCGTGCTGATGGGCAGCAATGACATCCATATATCCTTCAACTACTACACCTTCGCCGGATTTCCTTATAGGATCCCTAGCTAGATGCAGACCATACAATGTTGCCCTTTTATCAAACAAACCAGTAGCTGAGGTATTAATATACTTAGGCATAGCATCATCCAAGGCACGAGCACCAAACCCAATGACCTTTCCCAACACGTTATGTATTGGGAACATTAGTCGGCCCCAGAAAAAATCTCTTACAGATCCTTTCTGAGAACGTGTTAGGACTCCAGCCTCTATCGCCTCTTCAATACTTACGTCATGAAACAGCAAATGAGATTTAAGACTATCTCCAGATCTAGGACTAAATCCCAGCTCAAAAATATCAGCAATCTCTTGATCAATACCTCTAGACTTCAAATATATTCGAGCCAACTCGCCTTCACGTGACAGCAAAGATTCTCTATAAAAATCAGACGTTAGCTGGTTTACCTTTATTGGTATCTCATTATTGGCAGTCGAACTATTATTTTCAAGAATAATGCCAGCTTTATTAGCAAGTACATGGAGTGATTCTCTGAACTCAACACCTTCCAACTTCATAATAAAACTAAATATGTCGCCTCCTGTAGAGCACGCACCGAAGCACCTCCATGACTGCCTTGCAGGATCTACTATAAATGAAGGAGTTTTTTCACTATGAAAAGGACAATTAGCTTTAAAATTACGCCCTGAACGCTGTAATTTTACGTGTTCAGATATCAAATCTACAACGTCCAATCTTCCTTTGATATCATCTATATCTGACAAAAGTCACCCGGCTTATTTCAGCCTTTCACTTAATCAATCTTCTAACTGAGAGTACGCGTACTGTCCGATTGTATCCAACGGGCTTTCAATAGAAGTGGAATGCCACCTGATGTGATCAACCTCGGCCCTTATATCCGCCAAGTTTTCTGATATCTTGCTCCAATCATTCGGGTGATCCAAAAAAGCATTAAGCTTCTCAGTAAAACTCAATTGCGCACTCCATAAATCCCCCAAATCAGTACACAACTGTGCAAGGTCATCATCTAATTCTTCAGAAATTCCCGTTTCTTTGAACTTGATCAATATTTGATGTGCCATACCGGACTTTCGCCTAGCTTGTTGTAAATTAGGCTCAATCGGATTGGTATTTTGTGTTGACATTAAATTACCTCAACTATTGTCCGGATTGACAACGCCATAGTGGGTTATATAACTAACCCACACTTCACTGATAGAACTTAAAGAAACTTTCTGATTCTCCTCATCCATACCATTTATGATCTCGAATATGCTCTTCCACAAGCTATCAACCTCATTTTTCCAAGGTTCGTATTCATGCCCGTGAGGATCTCTCTGCATACCTTCTAAATGCTCTTCAATAGATGCGACTTTATTCTGAATAACACGATGGTAAAATTTATCAGATTTCGCACTCATTAGCGGATTATAACAGCTAGACCAACCGCTTAAGAAATATACTAGCAATCCCAGGATATAGTCGTTCACTCAGTCTAATTGCATACCTATCCGTCATCCCAGAAATATAATCAATCACCGCCATTTTGGGAGACTCACTCCTCAAATTATATTCAGTAGGAATTCCATCAAGGTTATTAGAAAAATGATCATATAATGCAGCTATTATCTCCCTAGCAGCGATACCTTCTTCCCCTATATCTTCTGGACCATAAACATTCGTAAACATAAATCCACGCAACTCATTCATGGCTTCTCTTATCGACTCACTCATTCCTATAGTTACCGTTCCCGTACCAGATTCCATTAAGTCAGTGGAATAGTCCACGATATCGCTCACCATTGAATTAATCCGAGTGGAATGATTACTACCAATAGCAAATTGTATTTCCTCAGGAATCTGGTCATTTTGCAATATACCTGCTCTATGGGCGTCAGCAAGATCATGATTAAGATAGGCAATAACGTCAGAAATACGTATTACTTGAGCTTCTAGAGTCATGTCTTTTACTAAGTCCGGAGCAAGAAAATCACCCTGAGGTTTAGAGTGATGTAATATGCCTTGACGAACTTCATATGTGAGATTCAGGCCTCTACCATCCTTTTCTATTCTGTCAACCAACCTCAAACTCTGGACGTTATGCCTAAACCCCCCATCGTTGAGTCGGCCTAACTCTGATTCTCCCACATGGCCAAACGGAGTATGTCCCATGTCATGCCCAAGAGCTATCGCCTCCACGAGATCTTCATTCAAGTTTAAAGCTCTTGCTATGGTCCTAGCTATCTGAGACACCTCCAGCGTGTGAGTTAGGCGAGTAACGAAATGATCACCAATAGGGGATATGAAAACCTGCGTCTTATGCTTTATTCTCCGAAAAG
Source organism: uncultured Dehalococcoidia bacterium (assembly GCA_964435605.1). Taxonomy (GTDB): domain Bacteria; phylum Chloroflexota; class Dehalococcoidia; order Lucifugimonadales; family UBA826. The sequence goes on along the minus strand of CAYTAN010000008.1, from coordinate 2,256 downwards.
CCTTGCAATGAACTATTCTGTCTCTGTCTCTCTGGAAAGCGGTCCGTAGAGGGCTTTCTGATTCAGCGATCTCCCTCCCAATTGACTCTTTCGAGCGTACTGCATGTATTGAAAGCCTTTCTTCAGACTCTTCCAACCGCAGTCTCACAGAACTATCTTTCACTTTAATACACCGATGAAACCAAACTTATTTCTCGTCAAAATTTTTCACGACTGCTTGAGGAGCCTCTCCCCCGCTTACCCTTTTCATGTTTTCAAAACCAAATTTGGCCCTTCTTGCCCAAGTATCCCAGGTTGTCCCTGCCATGTGAGGTGTCACAACAACATTATCCATACGTAACAGAGGATTATCAGGGTCCAAAGGCTCCTTTTCAAAAACATCTAACCCAGCAGCTGCTATCGTCCCAGAGCTCAATGCCTCTATCAACGCTAATTCATCAACAACAGGTCCTCGCGAGGTGTTGATTAAAACAGCCGAGGACTTCATCATCGACAAAGTCCTAGAGTTGACAATGTGCCTGGTGCTTTTCGTTAGTGGAGTGTGACAAGTTAAAATGTCAGAAGTTCTAAATAAATTCTCTACTGAAGCATATGTGACGCCCATCTCAAGCTCAGTATTATCATCTAGCCTATTAAGATCATAATATTGCACATGAGCGTCAAATCCCTGAACTCTTTTTGCAACTTGCATACCAATACTCCCAAATCCCAATATCCCTATATTCTTATCCGCCATCTCAAAGGTGTTTTGGCCTGTAATAGGTTTAGCCCACTCCCCATTTCGTGTTGAGGCATCACTCGCCAATAGTTGTTTATACACTGCCAACATGAGTAACAAAGCCTGGTCAGCGACAGCCCATGAATTCGCGCCTCCATTATTGCAACAAGGAATTCCGAGTTCAGACAAAATATCTAAATTAATTCTGTCGTACCCGGCAGCCAAAAGTTGCACCAATTGGCATTTCTTTAACGACCTAAGCACATCGTCTGAAGGGTCATGTCGATAACAAAGAAGAAAGTCAGTATCCTCAACCTGTCTGATTATTTCTCTTTCAGAAGCAGTTTCATTTAACACAACGATCTCGTAATCACTTGGCGCGTATGAAAGTACTTCTTCGACCAATTCAGATCCTAACCCGGTTAAAAAAACCAGTTTACTGGAGGCCATATATTATGCTCCCTACATGTCTAACCGCCATATCTCTGCCGAAGTATATCTTTGAGTTTTTCAGGTGAGAAGTCTTGAGCCTTGCACACGTCAATTATTTCCTTCTCCCCTGCTTCAACCTTCGCAATCGCTTCAGATAAGCTCCCAACAATTTCCATTGGGATACTTATTACGCCATGTTGATCGCCTAAAAGCAGATCTCCCGGGTTAACAAGGACTCCTCCTACAGTGACTGGTATATTTGCTTCAACCAAATGCACATTGGCTCTTGAGACCAATACGTTAGTAGCGAAAGCATTAAACCCCCATTCTTTCATTTCATCAAGATCACGAACACCACCATCTGTCACTACACCAACACAATCAATAGAAGTATGGATTGCACTCTGCACTTCACCCCAAAAAGACCCTATTACATTAGGATGGTCAAGGTCCTTCATAACAATGACCCTCGGTCCAGGAATACTCAGTATCTCATCTACCCAACTCACCCTCGAAAAATTCATGTTTTCAGAAGCTGGTGTTGAAGCCTTTATCACAGCTGTCACGGCAAAGCCTGCCATAGCACCCATTTCAGGGAACATACTTTTTATGTCTGGAGTCATAAACCCCTCGGTTCGTGGCCTAATATTGAGGCTCTCAATAGCGTTTGATACTGCACAAGTCTGCATCTGTGAAACCTGACTTAGCTGGTTCCTATTTATCTCTACCATTTCGTCCTCCAATTTATCTAATTTATTACATTATTTTAGAAAACGCACCGTAATGCCAAGCAATTCATTCACTAAAAGGAAACAACTTCGTTGTATTGGCTCAACTTACTTTGTCATCATTTCCTTGACCAACCTCCTTCGAAACCTAATAATGTGGATATTCTAATTAAATCACAAGAAAAATGTTAACCCTAAGGAGAGAAAAGATGGCACGTGGAGATATTGGATTTGTTGGTCTGGGAATTATGGGAAAACCAATGGTTCGCAACTTATTGAAAGCCGATTACAGCGTAACTGTTTACGACATAGTTGCTGAGTCCGTTGAAGAAGTTGCTGGAGATGGAGCCAAGCCGGCAAGCTCAGCAGCGGAAGTCG
>CAYTAN010000007.1:0-21968 GCA_964435605.1 uncultured Dehalococcoidia bacterium | reverse complement strand
GAGATCCAACGTCGAGAAACCTACCAAGCCTAATGTCCATGAGGGATTATGGCCCACTGATTGCAACTCCAAGAATCCTAGATTTATTAGACCAACATCAGATCAAAGCTTCTTTTTATATACCCGGATTCATAGCGGAAACCAATATTGACTTAGTCAAAACAATCGCAAACAAAGGACATGAAGTCGGGCACCATGGTTATATGCATGAGCCTCCAGCTACCCTGACTGAACTTGAAGAATCCAATATATTGGACCAAGGAACTGAAATTCTAGAAAACATAACAGGCACCCGACCCATTGGATACAGGTCTCCAAGCTGGGAACTAAGTCAACACTCCGTAAAATTGCTCAAGGAAAAAGGTTTTTATTACGATTCCAGCCTTATGGGAAACGACATTCCGTATAGCGTAGAGACTGGTGTAGGTCAATTGATTGAGGTCCCTATCCATTGGGAACTAGACGACCATCCTTATTTCAATTACATCCCTTATCTGAAACAGACCAACGTGATTTCAAACCCGAAAAATGTGTATGACTCTTGGCGTTCGGCTTTCGAAGGCCTATACCACTACGAAAGATCATTTGTTTTAACAATGCATCCTTGGATCATTGGCCGACCTGGAAGGCTATTGATGCTGGACAAATTGATAACTCACATAAAAACCTTCTCGGGAGTCCAATTTTTCACAGCGGCCCAATTAGCTGAATTGTACGAAAAATCAACTAAGAACAACTGAATGCCTTAAAGTATTCTAATTGAAGACACACACCTTTGAATGTTAATATTTGGTCTCCCTATAAATGCCGTTCTTTTCAACAGAAACCTTAATCGTTAATGGAGAAAATTAGCTCATGACATTACCAGAAAGAATGAAATTTGGAATATTCATGGCCCCATTCCATTTGCTAGGAGATAACCCTACACTCGCCTTAGAACGAGACCTTGAAACTATTCAATGGTTAGACTCCCTTGGTTATGACGAGGCTTGGATAGGTGAACACCATAGTGCAGGCTGGGAAACTATTGCATCACCGGAAGTATTCATAGGGGTAGCTGCCGAAAGGACAAAACACATTAAGTTAGGTACTGGAGTTATAAGCCTGCCGTACCACCATCCACTTATGGTTGCAAACCGAATGGTCCTACTGGACCATCTGACCAAAGGACGCGTGATGCTAGGAATGGGACCAGGAGCCTTGGTATCTGATGCTTATGCCCTTGGGATTGATCCACCGACACAACGGCCAAGAATGGATGAGTCAATAGGCATAATAAAGCGATTACTCACAGAGGAACAACCCATCACATACGAATCAGATTGGTTCAAGCTAAATGAAGCTCTATTACATTTGAAACCATATACGAAACCTCATTTCCCCATGGCAGTTGCTGCAGCACAATCACCCTCAGGTATGGTTGCAGCAGGCAAACATGGACTTGGAGTTTTATCGGTTAGTGTTGTAAGAGGTGGGGCCATAACAAGTAATTTGGGAGATTTTTGGAAGATTGCGGAAGATACTGCCGAAGAATATGGCAATACCATGGACAGGAAGGAATGGCGGCTGGTCGTTGGAGTGCATTTGGCAGAGAGTAAGAAAGAAGCTCTTAACCAAGCTCGTGAAAAGTCCGCCTCATTTCAATACGATTACTTTCACAAAACTTTGGGGACAGAATTTGAATATGATGGACCCCGCAGTGGAATAGTAGACTACATGGTTGACAGCGGAGCTTGGTGTGTCGGAACTCCCGACGATTTGATTGCGAAAATACACGAACTGGACGAAATTACTGGTGGATTCGGTGGATTCCTAATTCAAGCCAACGAGTGGGGCACAAGCGAACAAGTTAAGCGCAGTTATGAACTCTTGGCACGTTACGTCATGCCACATTTTCAGGGTTCGTTAGAAAACATAGTGACGTCACAAAAATGGTCAGAAGACAATAGAGATAAACTCGGTGCTTTACGAACAAAGGCCTACGATAAAGCGTCGGCAGATTTTAGATCTAGGAGCTAAAACCTCGTCGCGCCAAAACACATTTACAATTTAGGAGGAACATTCATGCCGAAAATGACTGGTGGTGAAGCGCTAGCTAAATCATTATACAGAGAAGGCGTACGAGTAATTTTTGGACTACCTGGAGTACAGCTTTACCATCTACTAGACGGGCTAGCTAAGGAACCTGGGATCAGATTTATAAATACAAGGCACGAACAAGCCACCACATACATGGCTGACGGCTATTCAAGAGCAGGTGGAGGAATTGGCACCGCACTAATTGTTCCGGGCCCTGGCTTACAAAATGCAAGCGCTGGAATTGGCACCGCATATTCAGCGTCGTCTCCTATCTTAGTCATTTCGGGACAAATTGAACGAGACGACATAAATATAGAAAGAGGCATGCTGCATGAAATTAAGGGACAAATAGATACTATTAAACCTGTAACAAAACACCAAAGGCTTATACTGGATCCTACAGAGATACCAGAGGCCGTTCACGAAGCGTTTGAACAATTGCAAACCGGTAGGCCAAGACCAGTTGAAATTGAAATCCCTCCAGAAACGTTGTCAGACATAGCTGATGTAGAGCTTCTCGAAGCGGGTATATATGAAAGGCCAGCAGGAAGCAAGGAAAGCATTGTACGCGGCGCAGAACTAATATCTAGTGCCAAAAACCCTCTAATTTGGGCGGGCGGAGGAGTTATATCTTCAGAAGCTTCAGAAGAACTCACTGAACTTGCGGAATACCTTCAAGCTCCTGTTATAACCACTGGAGAGGGCAGAGGAGCCATAACAGACCGGCATTATCTTTCGATAGGTAGTTTCCGTTTCAAGCATGACACTTTCTTTGATAAAGAAATCGACAATTACGATCTCGTTGTAGCTGTGGGAACCAGAATGGCGTATCCACAATATTTAAAAGGCCAAAAAGTTCTTCAAATCGATATCGATGATGAAGAAATCGGAAGAAACTATGATAATACTGAAGGAATCAATGGTGACGCAAAGAAAAGCCTATCAGAGTTAATAGAAACTCTTAAAGTTAGTATGCCACCAGCCAAAAGTAAAGAAGCTGAAATCAGCAAACTAAAATCAGATAGATATAACCCAGAAACCATAATAGAGCCTCAGCATTCTTTCGTTCAAGCAATCAGAAAAGCAATGCCTGATGACGGCATCCTTATCTCAGGAATGACCCAAATTGGCTATTACAGCAGAAATCGATATGAAGTATACGAACCCAGAACGTATGTGACCTCAGGCTATTACGGTAACTTAGGATATGCATACCCAACCGCACTTGGTGCGAAGGTTGCTCAGCCCGATAAGGCTGTAGTGGCTGTCTCTGGTGATGGGGGATTCATGTTTAATGTTCAAGAACTATCAACAGCCGCCAAGCACAACATTAATGTCGTGCTTGTGGTTTTCAACGATAACGCATACGGAAACGTTATGAGGGACCAAGTAAACATGTTCGAAGGCAGGGAATACGGAGCACAATTGGATAACCCTGACTTTATGAAATTATCTGAGGCTTTCGGAGTGAGAGGTGTAAAAGTGGAAGGGGCTGACGAATTAGAATCTGCAATTAGAGAGGCTATTAAGATCGACGCACCCTCTTTGATCGAAGTTCCGGTAGGACCAATGCCAAATCCATTTAGAGAATATTAATATACAATCGGGGGATCTAACCTGTATTTCGGTCCCCCGATGTCTCTGCACATCAATTGTTAAAGCAAAACAAATGGAATTGAAAGCTCCGCAGATATATCTCTAAACCACTCCACTACTTCTGTGTGCAAAGGAATCCCAATTTGTGAACGCTCGTCAAATGCTTCTTGCTCAGGTAGACCAGGATACAAAACCCTGTCGTGTCCTTCTGCTGGACGGCTGCTCGTAAGCATATTTATCCACTCATCCATGGTTTCTTTAAATTCTTTGGTATCCATGAATGCCTCTATGCTATAGGCGGCGACATAATGACCAAAATTTGGTCTGCCAGGATTCAATCCATAGCCACCGCCGGTTAATATACCACTGAGTATATCTACTATACACATCATCCCGTAACCTTTGTGTGAACCAATTTCACGGGTGCCACCTACAGGTAATAAGTAGGAAGAAGTTGAACCCCAATCACTATTTGGAGGGTCAACCTCCTCCATTATAGGATTCCCATTACTGTCTGATACCCATCCAGGCAGTAATTGAGTTTGATTTCTTCGTGCTAGTCCCAATTTATTGCCAGCTACAGCACTCATAGCCGCGTCAAATACGAATGGAGCCTCTTTACCTGCCGGTGCTGCGACAGCAATCGGGTTAGTCCCGAGCAATGGCTCAGCACCGAAAGTTGGCAAAACGGCTGGAGGGCAGGAAGTCATACACATTCCTATCATATCTTTTTCAGCGGCCATTAGAGCATGATATGACGCCATCCCTAAATGCCGGGAATTATGAATTGTTACAACTCCCATCCCAACATTCTCAGCCTTTTTTATTGCAATTTCCATAGCCTTTGGCACTACTATAATGCCCAACCCTCTGTCCCCGTCTATGTTTGCCGTCGCAGGAGTCTCTCTAGTAATAGACCAACTTGGATGAGGATTTATCTCCCCATTCCCATATCCGGTCACATAGGACCTCAGCATGTTGGAAACTCCATGAGTATCGACTCCGCGTAGATCTGCTTTTACCAACACATCGGTCCCAAGAGCTGCATCATCATCATCCAAACCCATTTTCAAAAAAACTGAATGAACCATATCTCTTAGGTTCTGTTCTTTAACCCTGACTTGATCTTCTGGCTGGACTTTAAACTGCTCTAACAAAGTTTTCCTCCCTATACAAACTATCCTGATATTCAGTGGTCAGCAGTTACCACATAGCGCTTATATAACTCTATTTAGATATTACTAATTTTATAAGTTAGGATATACTTACCCTTGTTATACGCTAATGGAGTGACCCGTTGAAAGGACCTACGATCCCATCAGTTGCCACTAATAAACCGAACCCACCAATACACAATAGATTCTCTATCGCGCAGTATGGACAATTTTTTATCCATACCAAAATGGGTCATGCTCCCTAGCCTACTAATATCTCTACTGTCGATTATACCAATTTTCTATCTACTACTAAGAAGTCTAGGTGCGGACCATCAGACTTGGGAATGGCTTGTACGGCAAAATACACTGTACGTAATAGGAAGATCATTGGCCTTGACCTTTGCAGTTACGTTAGTAAGTATGGTCATATCGATCCCCATCGCCTGGTTAACTATAAGCACCAACATACCATTCCGAAAATTTTGGAGTGTCGTTACTATTCTTCCTTTAGTTATACCTAGCTACATTGGTGCGTACATTTTCATCTCAATAATGGGGCCATCAGGATTCGCTGACCAGATCTTCTCAACTTTAGGTATGGATATTAAAATTCCGTCGCTTTACGGATTTTTTGGAAGTACTTTGACACTATCATTCTTGAGCTTCCCCTATGTTCTATTAACCATAAGATCGGCGTTAATAAATATGGACCCAATCCTTTTGGAAGCATCAAATGTACTTGGGGTAAAAAGGATTCACACCATAGTCAAGGTGATAATTCCTCAACTGAGAATCGCTTTAATCTCCGGAGGATTATTGGTCGCTCTTTACACTTTGAGTGATTTCGGGGCAGTTTCACTTCTTCGTTATAAAACATTTACTTGGTCAATCTACACTCAGTACGAGGCATCATTTGATCGGCATACAGCTGCTTTGATGTCACTAGTGTTATTTTCAACGGCTCTAGCAATTATCATTATATTTTCCACCGCAAGAAATCGCGCGGCCTATCATAGGTCCACATCAGGTTCAAAAAGACCCGGCAAAATTTCTGATCTCGGAAATTTGAAATGGTTGGCTTTTTTATTTTGTGCCTTGATATTTACTATCTCTATCGTGGCGCCTGTATCAGTTTTATTAGCATGGCTAATTAAAGGGGTGATGAATGGGGAAAATCTTGATAACTTATTCAAAATGTCAATCAATTCAATTACACTAGCCTTGGCTACTGCAACTTTAGTAGTCTTAATTTCTATACCTGTGTCTTATCTGGCAACAAGGCATAAAGGCATTTTCAGTCGAGCAGTCGAGCGTTTATGTTTTACTGGGTTTGCGCTACCCAGTATAGCTGTGGCACTGGCTTTAGTCTTCGCTGGTGCTCAAATCGGAAAACCTTTCTACCAATCATTTTGGATAATGCTTGTGGGTTGTGCAATCCTGTTTATTCCAGCTGGAATAGGCTCAGTAAAAACTTCTATTCTGCAAATAAGCCCTCGATTAGAAGATTCAGCAAGGACACTTGGGAAGTCCCAGTTTATGGCCGCAGCGAAGACTACATTACCGTTGATGAAACCAGGCATTTTTATGGCTTTTGCCACAGTATTTTTAATCACAATGAAAGAGCTTCCAGCCGTCTTATTACTCGCTCCTTTGGACTTCCACACACTTACCACTTCCATCTGGTCATTCTCATCCGAGGCTTTTTTTGCGAGAGCTGCTTTTCCTTCAATAGTATTACTGCTAATCTCGGCTGTGCCTATGTCCATAATACTTCTAGTTCAAGCACGTTCATCAGCAACAAATCAATCTAATTAACAACATTCGGAGTTAGATATAGGACATTGAATCCCACATTAGAATGCAAACACATCAGCAAAACGTTTGGTCGATCTATCGCGGTGTCAGAAGTTTCATTAGCTATGAACCATGGTGAAATAGTATCCATACTCGGACCTAGCGGTTGTGGCAAAACAACTCTACTACGAATGATAGCAGGACTGGAGAATCCTGATGCCGGGACAATTTCACTAGGGGGTAAGGATGTTTACAACGAAACAACCAACGTACCTAGTGAGAATAGAAATCTGGGAATGGTATTCCAAGAATATGCATTGTTTCCACATTTGACTGTTGAACAGAACCTAGCATTCGGCATTGAACTGAAAGACAAAAAAGAAAAAATACAACGCATACAAAAAATTACAGAATTGACTCAGTTGACGGGATTTTCAGACAGATATCCGCATGAACTTTCAGGTGGACAGCAGCAAAGAACTGCGCTGGCCAGAACTCTGGCGACGGAACCAACACTCTTGTTAATGGACGAACCGTTTTCTAACCTCGACGCATCGTTGCGTCAGTCTGTCAGGTCCCAAGTGGAAACAATAATCAGGGCAAGTGGTACTAGTACAATTTTTGTAACTCATGATAAGGAAGAGGCTTATTCAATATCTGATCGAGTTGCTATCATGTACGAAGGCTCAATTCACCAAGTGGCTCCACCAGATCAAATATACTTTTGGCCCTTGACAAAAGAAGTCGCTGAACTTGGAGGTACTTGCGACTTCCTGACAGGCACTATTCATGATCATGTGGCAAAAACAAGCGCCGGACCGCTACCTCTACGTCTGCCTGGTCAGTATGCTAATGGTACGAACATAGTGGTCGCCATAAGACCAAACGACCTTATGATGACTCCAAGCCCGAACGGTGAAAATGCTGTCGTTAGAAAGGAATTTAGAGGTGATGACACCATATTCTGGGTTCAGACACCCAAACAAGAAATACTACGATGCAAACACAAAACCCATACAACTCTTTTCACTGGGCTTAAAGTCACATTAACTCCTGACAAATACACTAAGTTCAATGTGTTCCCTGAATAGAACCCTTAATCATTTGAAGAACTCGATCAAACTTATCGATTCACAATGCTCTTAAATTTAAAAGTCAGCATTTTGGCAACCAATACCGCTGCTTTAGGTCCGAGAGTAGTTAGAAGATCCCGAACATATCTATTTTTCAATGTTTGAAATATTGATTGCGAGTGCCAATCGAATGACAGAGTCCCACGTCGCATCAAATCCATCTGTATGTCGACAGCAAATCTTTCCATTAACTGTTCCAAGGTCTCGTCATCGAGCAGTTCTATCAAGTTTCTAGCAATCATCCCTATCTCTAATTCATCACCAAATTCATGAACCCATCTATCCTGATATCGCTGAAGAAACTCCGAACTGAAGTCATTTGATGCGGCTGCCTCAACCATTGTATTAGCCGCTAATTGACCGGAAATCATTGCGTAGAAAATCCCACCTCCAGTGGTAGGTTTCGTAAAACCTGCTGCATCACCTGCTAGGAGTACCCGGTCTTCAAATGTTTTTGAAACAGTACCAATTGGAATTCCCCAATTTTCTACCTCTCCAATTTTCTCTACGTTCCGGTGTACGGTGTTCATTTCATCTAAATGTCGAGACATAGGATTAGTATCATTTGGTCTATATATCGCACCCAATAACCCATAATCATCATATGTCGGCACCAACCAAGAAAAAGCCCCTGGATATTCTTGTCCTTCTATGAAGACTTCAACATCATCCTGTTCCCGCAATCTAACCACCATTTGAGACCCTTGTAGGAATTTTCTGTTTGAAGGCAAAGTAATCCCAGCACTCGTCGTTAAGTTAGTACCAAAACCACTGCATATTAAAACAGCACGAGCCCTCAGAACAGATTGTTTTGAACTCCGAACAAATATCCAGTCACTCCGGATATCAACGTCTATAACTCTATCACCTGTTAGGTACCGAACCCCTAATTGCTCAGCCTGAATGGACATATTGTTTATGTAGGATCTTCTGTCAAGTACCCATGCTGAAAAAGCACCTTCTTTAATACTGTACGAATTTCCCCGTGGAGAATGAATTTTGAGCGAAGAAATTTTTCGATGTACAACTTCACTATCTGGCGCAAATAAAGACAAACAATCCTCACCTACTATGCCAGTGCAAAGCTTATTACCAATTTTTTCTCTAGAGTCAAAAACAGCGACCTCAAGACCTTTGCTAGCCATAGTTATAGAGGCAAAATTGCCAGCAGGACCAGCCCCTATCACTACTACATCGTATAATTTATTAGATTGATAATTACCCATTTATGACATTACGAAAATCTATATATTTTAATGTTTATCCAGACTATCAATCCAAAGATCAAAGTACCTAAGGTAAAGTATAATTCCAAATAAATTGTAATAAAGATTCTAAATAGCGACTATTTATTATGCAAAAAAAATTTGAAACTGTAATTGGACTTGAAGTCCATTCACAACTTATGACAAGAAGTAAAATGTTTTGCCCTTGCAGATCGGACTATCAAAATTCATCTCCCAACACCCTCGTTTGCCCTGTATGCTTGGGAATGCCAGGCATGTTACCAGTCCTAAACAAAAATGCTATAGACCTTGTAATTGAAACCGGCCTAGCTTTAAACTGCGAAATAGCCGCAGAAACAAAATTCGACCGAAAAAACTATCATTATCCTGATCTAATGAAAGGGTATCAAATCTCTCAGTTTGATTTACCAATCGCTCAAAACGGGTCTCTTACTATCAACCTAGGAGACGACGACAAAACAATTAGAATAGAAAGGATCCATCTTGAAGAGGACGTGGCTAAACTACTACATAGAGAAACGTTCAACGGTGAAAAGTATAGCCTCTTAGATATCAACAGGGCGGGAGTTCCATTGATGGAAATAGTCACCCATCCAGATCTAAGAAGTCCAGAGGAAGCCCACGAATACCTTATAAACTTACATTCAATCATCAAGTTCATTGAGGTGAGTACCGCGAATATGGAAGAAGGCAGTTTTCGGTGTGACGCAAATATCAGCACTCGGTACTACGGAGAAAATGATTACGGGCCCAAAGTAGAAATTAAAAATGTGAACAGCTTCAAATCAGTGTTTCAAGCTTTAAAATATGAGGAAAAAAGACAAAGAAATGCCATCACTAACGGGGAAAGGATTGTACAAGAAACTAGGGGATGGTCAGATGACAGAGGCACTACTGTTAGTCAAAGATCAAAAGAGACAGCCTCTGATTACAGGTATTTCCCAGAGCCAGATATCCCACCGGTACGCATTGGCCACGACTGGATAGAAACTATCCAATCTAAAACGTCCGAATTACCAAAGTCAAGGGCGCAAAAATATGTCGAAGCCTACTCAATAAACGATTATGATGCACAGTTGATAACTACTAGCAAAGAGATATCAGAACTCTTTGAAACGACAATCAAAGAAATTATTAAAATTGATATTAACTTGGAAAAAGGTGCAAAATCCGTCGCCAACTGGATCAACGTTGAATTACCGCGTTTACTCAGAGAACAAAACTCAGATTTATCTGAAATTAAAGCCGAACCTGAAAATCTTGCACACCTTGTTAAACTAATTGACCAAGGTCAAATAAGTAATACCATGGCCAAAACAGTGTTTGATGAATCTTTCCTAACAGGGGAAAGCCCTGCCGAAATATCATCAAGACTTGGATTGGTCCAGATCAGTGACAAAAATTCTCTGAATTTAGTCGTAGAGGAAGTTTTACAAGAAAACCCAAAAACCATTCAAGATTACCTGGACGGAAAAAATTCAGCGTTAAGGTTTCTGGTTGGTCAAATAATGAAAAAGACGAAAGGAAATGCAAACCCCAAAATGGCGTCAGAAATATTGGAAACAACCCTAGGAACAAGACGATAAACCTTTAACTAAAAGGTTCGTTTACTTATGGTAAGCTCTAGAAGAATTAGCCGACTATTAAAAATTCTATATCCTGGAATACGAATCAAACGTTGGCTTCTAATGGGGACCTTAGGTGTTGCGATTTCTTCCGCTGGCGTAACATACCTCTTGAGAAGAGCCATATTGGCCGCAAGAACGGATGAACAAAATATCCTGCCAGACCTTCTACCTTGGCATTTCGACGGAATAATACTTATGTCCATGGGAACCGCTTTCATACTATGGTCGATGATAGGGCTATATCAAACCATATCTCCCTTGTTAGCTCAAAAAGCTTCAATTGAAACCATCGGGGATGTTCTGTACAGACGAAGGGCTTTAAAAAGAGGTCCCAACATAGTAGCTATTGGAGGCGGGACCGGACTCTCCGTTCTATTAAGTGGGCTCAAAAACCACACGGAAAATTTAACAGCCATTATAGGGGTTACAGATGACGGGGGGAGTTCTGGAAGGCTGAGAAGAGATCTAGGAGTATTGCCTCCAGGAGACTTTAGAAATTGCATAGTTGCAATGTCCGATGAATCATCCTTACTACAGGAATTGTTTCAATACAGGTTTTCAAAAGGATCCGAGCTGAAAGGTCATAGCTTCGGGAATCTCTTCATAACGGCAATGTCAGATATCTCCGACGGGTTCGAAAGCGGTATTTCAGAGTCAAGTAAGGTATTAGCCGTAAGGGGATCTATAAAACCAGCGACAGTAGACCACATTCAACTTTCAGCTGATCTAAAAAATGGGGATCATGTAATCGGAGAATCCAACATAAGATCGATGGGGTCGACAGTATCAAAAATATATATTGATCCATCAGAAGCAAAAGCTTACAAACCATCAGTGGAAGCCATATTGGAAGCAGACACAGTCATACTTGGCCCGGGAAGCCTCTATACTAGCGTACTTCCGAATTTGCTCGTACATGGAATATGTGAAGCATTGAAAGACACTGAAGCAACGATAATTTATGTCTGCAATGTAGCGACAGAAATAGGGGAAACTGGGGGATACGACCTTTCCAATCATGTCGAAGCACTGCAAAAACACACGTTCCCAAATATCGTTGACTACGTTATCGCCAATGACAATTTGACGGACATTGGCGACCGGTTTGCCGGCGAGGCCGTGCAAAATATCCCGTCTACGCCCAGTCATATCGAATATATATATAACGACTTAGTTGACATCGACAACCCTGTCAGACATGACAGCCTCAAGTTATCTCAGGTTATAATAGGAGTGTCGAACAAAGGTAAAAAACCAAAAGCCCGCGTGGACCGCGGAATTAATTAGCGAGCGGATTGTTACTTATGGATACCGTCATTAACATAATTATGATCGCTATTTCTTTACTGTTAATAGGCATAATATTAATACAAGTAAGAGGCCAAGGAACTGCTCTTTTTGGGGCAGCCGAGTCATCGTACAGAACAAGACGTGGAATTGAGCTGATTTTGTTCAGGTTTACGATCGCATTGGTTGCCGTGTTCATCGGTGTTTCAATTGCAAGCGCAATCATAACCGGCTAAATAAGTTTAGTTGCTATTCCTTTAACCAACGTGTAGCACCCTCATTATCTTCAAGCTTGATTCCCAGTACAGACAATTCATCACGTATCTTGTCAGCCATAGCAAACTGTTTTTCATCGCGCAGATCTGTCCTTAACCGTATAAGTAGGTCTATATAGGGTTCCAACTCCCCTGAATGCTTGGTTTTGGAACTAATATCTATCCCTAAAACTGATAGTAGATCAGCGAGTACGGCCTGAGCGGTTTCAACGTTGCCGCCTTTAGAGGCTTTACGATTAATCTCTCTAGCTAGATCAAATATAACACCCAAGGCTTTAGGAGTATTTAAATCATCGTCCATAGACTCTTCGAAAGCATTCTTATATGTGTTGTGGTCTATCTCCTCACCCATTCCCGAACTAGCGTTCATAGCATTTTTCAACCTGTCAATCGCTCTTCCCTGGCTGTAAACAGATTCATCCGCAAATATCAGTGGGGACCTATAATGAGAACTCACAAAGAACAATCTTAATGACTCCGGAGTGAATACATCCAAAGCAGCCTGAATAGTGAAAACGTTTCCTAAAGACTTGCTCATTTTTTCTTCGCCATATCCGAGGGTCCCGTTATGTACCCAAAATCTCGAAAATGGTTCTGTCCCTGTGTATGCCTCAGACTGGGCTATCTCGTTTTCATGATGAGGAAATACCAAATCCAGGCCACCACCATGGATATCCACCCTGTTTTCTAGATATCCTAAAGACATGGCAGTACATTCAATATGCCAGCCAGGGCGACCTTTGCCCCATGGGCTATCCCAAGACGGTTCACCCGGTTTTTCAGATTTCCAAAGTGCAAAGTCCCCAGGATATTCTTTAGATTCATCTACTTCAAGCCGGGCGCCAGACAACATTTCATCCAAATTCCGACGGCTTAATTTTCCATAGTTACGGTCGTTGCGAACTCTAAAGTAAACATCCCCATTAACCTCATAGGCGTATTGTTTTTCTATCAATCCTTCTATTACTTTAACAATAGAGGCTATTTCTTCGGTCGCCTTAGGGTATTGTGTTGCGGGTAGAACATTTAAAATTTGAAGTTCATTTAGATACGCTTCGATATTCTCTTCAGCGAGATCTTTCACTGTCACTCCTGTCTCATTCGCCGCTACAATCATTTTGTCATCTATATCTGTGAAATTCTGGATGTGATTTACTCTAAACCCTTTATATTCCAAGTATCGTCGTATCACGTCAAACAGCACTGCACACATCGCGTGGCCTAAATGTGACGAAGAATACGGAGTAATCCCGCAAACATACATATTAACTATTCCATCAGAACAATCTAATGGTTCCACACGTCTAGTTAAAGTGTTATATAAATTCATAATCTTGTTCCCAGTGAAGCTATGGCTAAACTAGCTATCCCATACTCGTTACCAATAAAGCCGAGACCGTCAGTGGTGGTAGCCTTTATGTTAATGTTTTTTTCAGGTATGGATAATACTCCCGAAATAGTCGCTTTCATTGAACCAATGAATGGGGCAATTACTGGCCTTTGGGCGATTATTGTAGCATCAAGAAATTTCACTATCCAACCCGCTTCCCTCACCAATAAAGAGGTCGTTTCCAGAAGAATCAAACTTGATATTCCTCTATATTGCTCGTCAGTTGAAGGAAATAATGTGCCTATATCTCCCATTCCGGAAGCCCCTAACAAACTATCAATAATCGAATGGGTGAGCACATCACCGTCACTATAACCTGACAATCCTAGAGAATGCTCAATGTCAACTCCGCCTAAGATTAATGATTCACCTTCAGTCAACCTATGAACATCAATACCCAAACCAGATCTAAATTCATTCATTGGAAATTTTCCCATGAAGATATGCTTCAGCGACCAATATATCATCCGGCATAGTAATTTTTATGTTTTTTCGATCACCATAATAAATTTCCGGATTATACCCAATCTGCTCTAACATGGCCGCATCATCTGTTGCATCTCCTAGGATTTTTTTATGAGCACAGTACAACGTGTCGAAATCAAAAAACTGAGGGGTTTGAGATCTGTAAATCTTACCCCTGTCAAGTGTACGAATTATTTCAAAACCTGATGATATTTCTTTGATGGTGTCTTCTATAGGAACGACAGGAATAGCCGAACCATGTTTATTAGCTAAATCAAATCCCTCAACTATGATCTTTTCGCTCACAAGAGGTCTAGCGCCATCATGGATGGCAACCACGTTTGTATTTGAAATCATATCCAGCGCACATTTTACTGAATCTTGCCTCCTGACACCACCGGAAATAACTACTACTTCATCAGCACTGTATCTCCTAACTATTTCTTTTATTTCATCTCTATTAGAGTCATTTGCAGTAATAAAAATCTGATCGAATTTTTTACAATTCAAAAAAGCTTCTATGCTGAAAGAAATTAGTGGCTTGCCAGCGACAGAAGTGATCATCTTGTCTACTCCAGACATACGAATAGCCCTGCCAGAGGCCAATATAACCGCACAGTTTTTCAATTATTCTCCTCTTTAATTTCGAGATATCTCGAGGTTAACATTCCTTAAAAAAAAGTGTCAAAACTGCAATATCCATTCTAGCCTTTGCTGTAAACAAGAACCTGACCATTCTGTCTCCTACCAATATTGACAATATTTCTAGTACAATTTCCGAAATTAAATATAGCAAATTACTAGAGAGATGATTCCTGTGGGAACAAATTATTGGATGTTCGCAGAAACAGAGGAGAACTCATCGACAACTCGGGAACTAGGGTTCACCCTTTTTGGCATGAGCAGCAAATACAAAAAAAGAGCTCAACGCATGCAGCCTAATGACCGTGTTATTTTCTACATCAGACAGAAAATGTGCTGGGTGGCGTCAGCAACTGTGGTATCTAAGTCATATGTAGATGAGGAACTTATATGGGGGGATGAATCGACTTCTAGAGAATACAAACACAGGGTTAAATTAAAACCTGATCACATCTTGAATCGTGAAGAGTTCATCGATGGCTTATTAATAGGGCCAAGTCTTGAATATGTGAAACGTTGGTCTCCTGAATATTGGCCACTGGCCTTCTGGGAAAAATTGCACTTATTACCACAAAAAGATTTTCGCTTATTGGAAAATGAAATCATACGAAAAAAGACGGGCAAACCAGGTGGTACTCCTCCAAAACCCAAACATCGCAGAAGCGCTAAGTTTGGACACAAAAGTAAAGGCCAACTCAACAATACAAACACTGAACAGAATATAGACAATCAAGAGTCTGTACTGATCAAACCTGATACAAATCTGAAAGACCCTGTCTGATTTCATCAGACAACTCGATCTCGTCAACCGCTTGACAATATGACTCCAACTGGCCAAATCTTAATATATTAGGTAATGCAGAAGTCACAAATGAATTATCTAGAACAGCTGCTATGGACAGCTGTGATGGGTCAAATCCAAACGTTTCTGACAAATCAATTAATCTTTTTGCCCGCGTCTGAGCCTTCTCCATTTTATCTAAGGTATTGAGATTCATGCCATCTCGGTATTCTTCAGTGGTTATGAAGTCCGAGGGGTCTAATGTTCCATCCAAAAAACCAAATCCATGTACTCTTCGAGCAAATAAACTAGTATTAAGTTCATCAACAGACAGATCTAAAAGCGGCTCCTTCTCCACACAACTGAAAGGGATTTGTAGAAACCCCACTCCTCTGTCGTTTAGCAATATCTCGGAGATTTCGTGAGACTGTTCTGAATCGCTAATCGCTGCCCCGTAACTCAATATTTTGCCCTCTTCTACCAGTCTCTCTAGAATTTCAAATGTGTGGTCATTTTCGACTGTTTCCATTTCAGGATAATGAAGTGATAAAAGATCAATATAATCCGTATCCAAGCGATTCAAAGATTGTTCACACGCAAACCTAACATAATTTGGATCAAAGTTTTTTTCTATCGGCGCATTCGGCATCAATTTTGGACTGTAAAAATCATATCCGATTTTTGTCGATATAATTATCTCCTGTCGTATCGGCCCAAAAGCATCAGATAAAATTTTTTCTCCGTAACCTTTACTATATGAATCCGCTGTATCGTAAAAATTGATCCCTAGCCCAAAAGCATCATTTAAAAACTTTACGTGATTAGTTCTACCCATGGATTTCCAATTTTTTGTGGCAATCGTCCAGAGGCCAAATCCAACAACCGAAACATCCATAGTTAGATTGGAAACAGGTTTATATCGCAAATATGTAAATCCTCCTACAATCTCACATCGCTCTGTTCAAGTTTAAACTGTAGTGACACTAAACATAACGGTCAAACCATCTGTTCTACGTTGATAATAATTTTTAAAATAAAGTTGAGGCATTATAATTGGAAACATCAACGATAGGACCTTGGAGTGGCATATGACCCATACTCATAACGAAATTAGATTAACTAGTTTGGCTTCCTGCGCAGGTTGAGCTTCAAAATTAAGCCCATCAGGCCTGGCTCAAGTCTTGAGTCAGTTACCAAACAGTACAGATAAAAACTTATTAGTTGGCACAAAAACTAACGATGACGCTGCCATATATAAAATCACGGAAGATATAGGAATTGTCCTCACGGTAGATTTCTTCCCTCCAATAGTGGATGATCCATTTACTTATGGTGAGATCTCAGCCGCAAATTCACTCAGCGACGTGTATGCCATGGGAGGAACACCTTTGGTAGCACTGAATATAGTAGGATTCCCGGATAATTTAGATCTATCCATCCTGGGGGAAATACTGAAAGGCGGGGCTTCAAAAGCGGCTGAAGCCGGGATAGTAATTGCCGGTGGCCACACCGTGGCAGACGCCGAACCAAAATACGGATTATCTGTTACTGGAACCCTGCCATTGGGATCTCAAATTACAAATGCCGGAGCAAAACCAGGGGACAGTCTCGTACTAACAAAACCTATTGGAACCGGAATTATCACGACAGCAGGTAAACAGGGAGTCGCAAACGAGTCAGTTATGAGAGAAGCCATCAATGTGATGGCTACCCTCAACAAAGAGGCATCAGAAGCGATGGTAAAAATAGGGGTTAACTCATGCTCAGACATAACAGGTTTTGGACTCCTAGGTCACCTTCTAGAAATGACGGAAGGTAGCAAGGTTTCAGCAAAGATTCATCGTGCTCAAGTACCTGTAATAAACGGAACACTTGACCTTATATCTGATGGAATAGCGCCTGGAGGAACGTTGAGAAATTTGGAGGCAATAGACGCCCGAGTTAATTGGTCCAATAATATATCTCAGAACGATAAAATCTTATTATCCGATGCTCAAACTTCTGGAGGTCTACTTATATCTGTCGGTGAGAAAAATACACAACCGTTGCTAAACCTCTTGAAAAGCAAGGGAATTGACGATGCAGTGGTCATTGGACAAATCGAAGAATCAATTCATTCGGAAAATTTAATCAGTGTCTGTTAATCATCCAAGTTTGAATTTCGGGAACTTAAATGCAGATTAGTTTGACCTCAAGAATAAACAAGCTAATCCTAGGTTCTATATATGCGGCACAAGAGCTTAAATCTTTACCGAACGTGCCGATAGATGATTTTACTGTTGAGAGACCTCAAAACGCATCCCATGGTGATTTCGCAACAGGAATAGCCATGAAGTTAGCCAAACCCATGCGCATGGCGCCACTAGCCATCGCCACTGAAATACGTCGCAATTTAAAAACTGATGAATTAATTGAAGCCATCGAACTGGTAACACCTGGGTTCATTAATATCTTTATTTCCAAAAATTGGTTAACAAATCAGTTGGAAGAGATATTGATGAACCCTGACACTTTTGGAAATTCCAATATAGGAATGGGGGAGAAACTTCAAATCGAATATATCAGTGTGAACCCAACCGGGAAACTTCACATCGGTCATGCCAGAGGGGCGATCATAGGCAGTGCATTAGCCAACATGTTAAAAGCCGCAAACTACAAGGTTCATCAAGAATACTATCTAAACGACGCTGGTAGTCAAATTGATAAATTGAACCAATCCGTATTCTCACGATACCAACAACTTATGGGCAAAAACACACCTATGCCAGAGGATTCCTATCCTGGGGATGATGTAATAAAGGTGGCAAATAAAATCAAATTGAAAGTAGATTCTCAAATCGGTGGCGAGTCCGATGCAGACATACTTCAATTATCGAAAGAATTATCCGTTCAATACATGATTGATTTAATCAATGAAGATGTAAAAGACCTCCGAATCGAATTTGACAACTGGTTCAGTGAAAAAAGCCTATTAGATAACGGAGAATTTGAAGCATGCATTGCTCAATTAAGATCATTAGATCTGGTGGAAGAAAAAGAAGGGGCCTTATGGCTCAAATCAACAAAAATAGGTGAGGAAAAAGATAACGTATTAATCAGATCAAGCGGTATCCCAACGTATTTCGCCACTGACATTGCTTACCATTTCAACAAATTCCAAAAACGCGGATTTGATAGAGTGATTGACGTCTGGGGAGCTGATCATCAAGGGCAGGTACCACGCCTAAAATCAGCGGTGAAAGCCTTAGGAGTAGACTCTGAAAAACTACACATGATACTAGTTCAAATGGTCCGATTTAAAAGCGGTGAGACCAGTGAAAAACTGTCAAAAAGAGAAGGCAACATTATTCCACTAGAAGATTTGATAAAAGAAATTGGAGCAGATGCTTGCAGGTTCGTTTTTCTATCTAGATCTCACGAGGCACAATTGGAGTTCGATATGGACTTGGTAAAAAGCCAGTCCAGCGATAATCCAGTGTATTATGTTCAATATGCCCACGCTCGTATTTGCAGTATCCTAAGATTATCTAGAGATAGAAATATCACTTATACCGAGGCTGACCTAAAGCTTCTTCAACACCAGAGTGAAATTTCTCTTATACACAAACTCTTTCAATTCCCAGACATTCTGGAGACGATAGCACGTAATTATGAGCCCCATCATATGACCCATTATTCTTTAGAGTTGGCAACAGCATTTCACACTTTTTACCAGCAATGTAGAGTTATCTCAGATAAGCCATCTGATATTGATTTAACCAAAGCAAGACTAAAACTCGCTGATGCAACCAGAGTAATCTTAAACAGAGCGTTGACCTTAATGAGTATGTCTGCACCAGAAAAAATGTAATCTGTCAGTTCAATTTAAAAACCAATAAAATAATGGACGATTGATGATATGAAAATCACAGAAATAGAAGTCTTACATTTACAAATTGAAACTGCGAAACCTATCCAGGACGCAACAATACCGACACCTACCTCTGAAAAAGGCACCCGAGCACAAATATTCGTCAATATATACACGGATGAAGGAATAACAGGGCTAGGTATCAGCTACCCATCTCCAGGCATTCAAGAAGTTATTGAAAAATCTTTAACCCCCATATTGATTGGCCAAGACCCAACAAATATTGAGAAGATTTGGAATGACATGTACTGGCAAGTGCGAGGTTTCGGTAGGAAAGGTGTTGCCTTCTGTGCAATATCTGCCGTTGACATCGGCCTATGGGATCTGAAGGCCAAATCAGTTGATCTACCTCTGTACAAATTGTTGGGCCCCTACCAAGAAAGCGTCCCGGTATACGGAAGTGGGGGCTGGACCAACTTTACTGAAACTGAGCTGATTAAAGAGATGACAGATTATGTTTCTGACGGGATCCCCCGGGTCAAGATGAAAGTCGGTAAAGACTTCGGTCAATCGGAACGCGAGGACATAGAGAGAGTCGCCGCTGTGCGAAAAGCACTCGGTGATGATGTGGCAATATACATAGATGCCAATAATGGATACTATAAAAAACAGTCTATATACATGGCCAAAGAATTCGAAAATTATCAGGTTGGCTGGCTAGAAGAGCCATTGATTCCGGATGATATAGATGGAATGGCAGAAATTTCTAGATCCACAACAATACCGATCGCAACTGGAGAGCACGAATACACTAAATATGGCTTTAAAGACCTCATTACGAAAGGGGGTGCCGATATAGTTCAACCTGATGTCGGACGAGTTGGGGGAATTACAGAATGGATGAAAGTTGCCCATCTGGCCGATTCTTTCAATCTACCGGTCGCACCACATGCAATGCAATTGGTACATCTGCACACGACATGCGCAACCCCTAATTTAAAAGTAGTGGAATACATGAACACATCCCTTGAAGGTGACAAAGTTTGGTACACGGAATTCCCAGAGCAATCAAATGGCATATGGACACCGTACCCGGACAAACCTGGCCTCGGACTCGAATTGGATCATTACTCAGTATCGAAATACAGAATTAATTAATATAACTCGGTATTTTTTTTAATGACTCAAAGTCTCTCGCTGAAGCAAATACATCAATTAATGGGAGTGCCCGTCTCATGGAAGCAGTATCAGGAGAAAAATCTTCGGAACCTACAAGCGGGTTCAACCATACTATAGATTTAACTGAGTTCTTTATCCTGTTAAGCTCAAAATAAAGTTTATCTGAGCTGCCTGTGTCCCATCCATCACTCATTAATATAAAAGTTGTATTCCTGTTTAATTTAGCCTGACTTTCATTTCTGAACTTCTCCAAACTATTCCCTATATCAGTTCCCCCTGACCAACCGGCTACTTTCCGACCTATTGCCGATAAGCTGTCCAAATAATTTGGCGCCGCTAACTCAGGTGTGATATTCGTAAGAGCCATGCTGAAGACATACACTTTGATTTGATTTGTCTTTCCAACACATTCATAACATAACCGCAGAAGCGCCTGTACGTATTTATTCATAGAACCACTTACATCAAGAAGAATCGTCAACTTTGGGGGACGTATCTTCCGGTCGAAATAAGATAAATGCAGTGGCTCTGATCCAACTTTTAGATTGCTCCTTACAAGTTTGCGAAAATCTAAAATTCTGCCCCTATTCTTTGGAACTTTTCTTCGACTCTTTTTTCCTTTCAAAACCTTCAATATGTCTGCCGCTAATTGCGTCATTTCGGATGTCTTTTCGAAAGCAAAATGTTCAATATTTTTATACCCGTCGATATCTCGTTTATTTGCTCCGTGGTACTCAGGTTTAAACAAAATATTTTCTGAATGTTGTTCATTATCTACCAAAAAAGAAGGGCTACCACGTTTTCGAAAATTTTTTGCTCCTTTGAATAGGTCAGAGCCTTTATTAGCCTCGGGTTCATCAACAATTTTTTGAAATGACCAGAAGCTTTCAAATATGAAATCAAAAAAATTCACATCGTCCGGCTGGGAAACAAACAGGCACCGTAAAATCCAATAACATCTGGCCCTGTCATGGAAATCAATCGAATCCAAGACCTTAAGCGCATCAGAAATCTCTCTAGGCCCAGCTATCATACCCTTTTTTCGAAGCAATCCTGAAAATCTGGTCAAATGAACGGTAAAATCGTAGTCAGCAAAATTTCTTTGATGCGAAATCAATTAACCCTCCAAAATACAACCAGTCGGATAATCTAATATATCTGAATTATAATATCTCACAGTATCAACTAAATGATGAAGGATTTAACCTGACAAAAGTTAGAGTCATGTATTGGAAGGAAATTCCTGTACAGGTGCAAACAGAAGAAAATGGGGACACTGTTTCAGTCCCATTGGATGACAGATTTCAACAAGCCGTGGACTCAATATCCATGATGGAAGGTAGCTTTGGGACCGACGACTACTTAGACGGATGGCAATGGGGAGAATATTGTGAAATTGCGATTCCCGCGTCGGACTTATCTCTCCTAGTTGCGGACCTATACAACAAATGCATGCCTCAGGACT
>CAYTAN010000006.1:0-24285 GCA_964435605.1 uncultured Dehalococcoidia bacterium | reverse complement strand
GTCATATCAACTTTGGGTCGACGATTGAAATCACTAAAAATAACCACTACCACACTCCCTTAAAGCTCCTGTAACCATTAGGTTAATAAGCGGCGCAGGGACAACCTTAATTGACAAACAATAACTTGAGCAAAAAAACCTGCGCTGCTGTCTTCTAATATTTTATCTATAAAACCAGTCTGTGTTTGAGAACCGCAGCACATAGACGTTGGACACAGCCTTACACTAAATACTCATTAGTAAGAATGGTCCAATTCCACACTAAAAAAGGTAGGCCCTCGATCCAATAACTGATCGAGGGCCTACCTCATAAGTCTGGCTTGACATAGGCAAGCCAGTACCCAATATTAAAAACGACCTAATTGCTATTTTGAAGCAACCAACAGTGGAGCTGTAGCGACTGAGCCATGACTTCCGACAGTTGTCAAAGTGTAAAGACCATCAGCCAAAGTAACGCTCATCTCAATATGGACTGCGCCTGAGGCATTCGCTTGCCCTCCAGCTACAATCTTGTCGTCACCATCGTCGGCAGCAACAGCTATGATGCTAACGGCTTCACCAGCCTTGAAGCCTGACCCATATATCTGGGAGGTTCCACCAGATTCTGCCGAACTAGCAACTAGGCTTGTTCCGACTGATGGTACTTTCGGTGCAGACGATATTATGTGTACCCCGGTGGAAGCCAAGCTTCCATCCGCTCCCTGTGCGAGAATCTGACCACCACCCGACGCCCTGGCCGCAACAGCCGCATCATCGCTTAAGCCGCTAAATGTTTCCGCAAAAGCTCCCGCTCCATTCGCCGTGACTTTTCCTCCCCCAATTATGGCCGAAAGATTTCCGTCCAACTGCAGCACCAAGAGAACAGGTTCATACTTTCTGAACCCAGAACCGTATATGGTGACCTCTTCAGAAACAGCGAGGGTTGACTTGCTAACGCTCACGTCAGCAGCCACAGACACAGCAGCTTCTCCCTGTGGACCCTGTGGACCCTGTGGACCTGGTGCTCCCGGATTACCTGGATTTCCTGGTAGTCCTGGTAATCCCGGCTCCCCTTGTGGTCCCTGAGCTCCTGGCGCTCCAGAAAAGCCCGGTTCACCTGGGTTACCTGGAAGACCTGGTGCTCCAGCCGCTCCAGCCGGGCCCTGGCAGGCCACCAGAGCAAATATAACAACTGAGAAAAGCAGGGTTGCACTTATGGCCCTTAGGCTTAGTAGCTTTCTCATTTGACCCCCTCTTTATTTTTAAAAAACTTCAAATTACTTTTTATCCGACCCAGACTGCGCGCAAAGACTTGCTGACAGCGAGTTAGGCGTGCTTCGAAGCCCATCATATTAATCACCAGAACATGATGTCAAGTTGTTCTTGTACTCAAAATACAGTACACCAAACCAACACGAATCAAAAACTGGTCTTTCATCCCGGGCCACACGAACACCCAACACACGTCAAGTTTAGAGGAAGCGCACCTGATTAGCAACATAAAACCGACTATATTCATGCTAAACTTTTTAGTCGATATTAAAGTTAAAGCGCTCATAAGTTAAGACACACAGAAAGATAATGCATCGAAGTCTCTCATTTTTTGGACATTCTGACTTACATGCCAGAAGTCTCAGTACATGACGTCACAAAACAATAAAGCATCTTATGTCACTCTCCTAATTTGCGGAATAATCGCAATACCAGCATGTATTATGGTTTTTACTAGGGTCAGTCCAGATCCAGTATTAGGTGTTTTGATATTTGGATTAGGCATAGTGGGTGCGGCGTTCTTAATATCTTGGGCTGCAGAAGCGGCACAGGTTGATATCTCAGCCTCTTTTGCGATTGCAATACTTGCGTTGATCGCGATCTTACCGGAATATGCTGTAGAGGCGGTACTAGCGTGGGATGCAGGACAATCGTATATTTTGGGACAGGGAGCGACCATTGAGATGGAACGGGTTGCGGCTAACGTGACCGGAGCCAACAGGTTGTTGATCGGTCTTGGCTGGTCGTCAGTGATTCTTATCTTCTACTTGAGGAAACGGACATCTTTAAACCTCAAAGGAATTTTAAACCTAGAAATCTTGATGTTGATTATCGCGAACCTTGTCTTAATCCTTATCGTAATACTGGGACAAATTCCTATCACATTGGGATTTGGATTAATTATTCTTTACGCCATATACCTTTGGTTGAGTTCAATCAAAGAAAGCGGTGAACCTGAATTAGTTGGGCCCTCGTTAGCCATTGGGCAACAGCGAAAAACCGCCAGAAGGGTTATCGTAATTGGATTGTTCCTCTATTCCGCTTTCATAATACTCCTCATTGCAGAGCCTTTTGTGCATGCCCTCGTTGAGTCAGGAAGAACCTTAGGAATTGACGAGTTTATTTTGATTCAATGGCTTGCTCCACTGGCATCTGAATCACCTGAAATTATAATCGCCATTTTATTTACCTTACGTTCAAATGCCGTCGCAGGTTTGACCATCCTTATATCAGCGGAAGTTAATCAACTAACCTTGTTGGTGGGAAGTATGGTAGGAATATTCAGTCTCTCTTTTGGAGAACTAACCAGCTTCCCTCTCAATGACATGCAATCTATTGAATTCGTACTAACCGCAGCAGTTACATTTCTCGGCCTAATCTTCTTAGCACCACGGATAATAGGCTGGAAGGCCGGAGCTACTCTTTTAATATTATTCGTCGCACATCTTTTTTTCACGGAGCAGTATATTGCAAATACATGGTTCGGCTACGAAGAATCAGGAATGTGGCTTTTTGATAGAGCAATTTTTACCTATATATACTTATCGATAGCCACATGCTGCGGAACAAAGTACGTGTATAGACGAATCAATCGAAATAGGTGAGACTTACCTTTACAGAACTAACCCCCGTAGCTCAGAGGATAGAGCACTGGCCTCCGGAGCCAGGTGCGCGGGTTCGAATCCCGCCGGGGGTACCACAAGTCAGTTCCAAAGATGCACGGATCTCGTCATATTTTCAATTCCCAGTTCAGAACATAGAGCTTTAAAAAGCCCGGTGCTTGCTCCTTCCCATTTTAAATCTTGTGCCTTTTGATCAGGGCAAACGTCGAGTCTAAGAGTTGCCAATTTCTTGTACAAAATGGCATCAGAACGACGGCTCTCCAAACTCTTGCTAAGCCCAGAGGCACCTCTAACAGAAACATCCCATAATAAGCTATCAGTTGGTATGTTCTCTATCTCTTCATATTTCAAGAGAATGGCTGCACTGCTTTTTTGGCCCCACTTGGGAATTCCAGGAATTCCATCAGCAGCATCTCCAACTAATCCTAAATAGTCTGGTATTGAGCTCGGCTTCACACCAAATTTGGCTATTACCTCACTTTCGTCAATGACTGAGTTATTCTTCCTGTCCAGACAAACAATTTGTTTCTCACGCACAACCTGAGCCAAATCCTTGTCAGGGGAACATATGACCACTTGATCCACTTCTGGGTCCAAGATATATGTAACAGCAGCGGATCCTAATATATCGTCAGCCTCAAAATCATAGGCCGGCCAAACACTAATTCCAAGACTGTGCACCGCCCGTTCGGCCAAAGGAAATTGTAACCTTAAATCTTCAGGAGTGTCTGAGCCATCTTTATAATTTTGGTATATGTCATTTCTGAAAGATTTGATTTCGCTATCGAAAGCGACGGCTATATGCGTCACATCGGGTTGTCGAGTCAGTGACAGCAATGTCTGTATAAGTCCCCTAACCGCAGAAACCTGCATTCCATCCGGACCAACCCTTGGAGGTTGGCCAAAATGTGCCCTGAAAAGTTCGTAAGTCCCGTCCACCAGATGAATTTTCACAACTGTCCCTTATACTCAAAACCAATTTTTCTTATCAACAATATTCTTTAGAGTTTCGCCGTTTGCAAATCTTTTGCAATTTTCGATGAACAATTCTGTTCTTCGTTCAGGTAAATATGGACCTTCCCCAGCAACGTGAGGGGTTATTATGACGCCCGGAGCAGACCATAGAGGATGATCATTAGGAAGTGGCTCGACTTGGAAGACATCAAGTGCAGCCCCGGCTAAATGTCCAGCACGAAGCGACTTGTCTAAATCATCCAATACCAAAGTAGCCCCTCTTCCAATATTTATGAAAAAAGACCCTTTTTTCATAGTTGAGAAAAAGTCCGAGTTGAAATAATTCTGGGTATATGGCGTTTCTGGCACAGTAGAAATTACAAAATCAGCTCTCTCTAGATGGCCTAGAATATCATCGGGATGGTATAACTCGTGCACACCAACGGGCTTATCTTCCACTCTCGGATCGGATCCAATAACGGTAGCACCGAATTCTGAGCAAAGCCTTGCAGTCTCGGCTCCTATACCGCCGACTCCAACAATTAAAACAACTGAATCCGGTAAGTGAACTATTGGATATGATGGCCTGTGCCAATCCGCTTCATATTGATGAGGGGCATATTTATGCAGTCCGCGGGCGAAACTCAAAAGGAATGCCATTATATGAGTACTTATGTGGTCGTTGTAAATTTCCCTCGTGTTAGTCACGACAACCTGACTATCTATCAACGATCCGTGATACCAACCAGCCGGGGGGCCAGCCTGAGGACATGCAACCCATTTAAGGTTCTTCCCATATCCAAATATTTCTGAATCTATATTTCCAAAAGCAGCATCGCAGTCCTGAATTTCTTCAATGGCCTCTCCTTGCGAAGAAACAAGACTGACTTCAATATTTGGAATCTCACTTCGCAAAATCTCTGGCCAAGATTCGACATTATGGTCAAGTCCATTTGGCTTAGCTTCAACATCTGGTGCATAGATCAACAATTTAAAACTCATCTTATCTCCGTTCTCCTTTGCTTAATAATTCCAGCGAATGCTATGCTGCGGGCAAATAATCCTTTTTAACTGTAAATGTCTAACGTGTGAGAGGATTCAACACATCATTTAGAGCGTCTCCCAAAAGATTCCAAGACAAAACCAATGTCCAAGCAACCAATCCAGGCCCAATCAACATCCACGGCACAGCTCGTAAGGCGCTTATACTTCCAGCTTCCAACAGCATGGTGCCTAAACTAGGTCTCGGGGGTTGAATTCCAAGACCTAGCCAACTAAGGATGATTTCGGTACCTATCAACGTACCCATGCCCATAGTAACAGTGACAACTACCGGGCTTATTATATTGGGTAAAGTGTGAACAAAGATCGTTCGTATCAAACCAGCTCCTGAAGCCTTGGCTGCATCGATATATTGCAGTTGCTTTATCACCAAAACTTGTCCTCGAACTAAACGTGCCATCCCGACCCAACTAAATGAAACCAGAGCTATGGAAATCACAAAATAATCAGCAACCCCGGATCTCACCAGGCCATCTAAAAAAGTATTATCTTCAATCCATCGGACAGAATCCAGAATACGTGGACGCAAAGTTGCAGCTAGTAGTATCACAAGCAATATGTCTGGAAAAGAAGCAAATAATTCGCCTACCCTCATTATTACGGAGTCTATCTTTCCTCCGTAGTAGCCTGCAATAAGACCGAGTGTTACACCTATAGCTAAACTACCGGTTACTATACTGACTACCGTTATTATCACGGTATTCTGAATACCCCAAATCACCCGTGACAAAACATCCCTTCCTTTAAAATCTGTGCCTATCAAATGATCTAAAGATGGCGCTTGCCTTATGGCAGTGTAATCTTGTTCGTTATAACCATAAGGGGCGATATAGGGCGCGAAAATTCCAACAACGTAAATAAACACTATAAGAGCCAAACATATCATGGCTAATTTTTTTTCAGACAACCTCTGAAATGCTCTAGAGAAATGTCCTTGAGATCTGTATTCCGTCTTAGCGCTGATCATTCTAACCTAATCCTGGGATCCACCATGGTGTATGCAATATCTGCTATTAAATTAGCAACTACAAAAGCTGTGGATAATATCAAGGTAAATGCCATTATCACTGGATAGTCCCTATTGAAAATGGCCTGTATGGCAAAATCTCCAACACCTGGTATACCTAACAGTCTCTCTGTTATGAATCCGGTAGTTAGCATGCCTGCAAGTGAAAAAGATAAAATAGTGATAATAGGGATTAGAGCATTTTTCAAGATATGCCTTTGGTCGATAAGCAACGGAGACAGCCCCTTCGCATGAGCAGTTCGCACAAAATCCTGCCCCAGCACGTCCAAAGTACTTGCCCTCATCAAGCGTGCCAAGCCAGCTATTCCAGGAATTCCCATCGTTATTGCTGGCACTATTATTCTCGTATCAAATAATCCCCCCCAACCAGAGCATGGCACCAAGCTTAATTTCAAACACAATCCCCATAAAACAAGAGGAATACTGACCATTATCGGAATGGACATTAATACAAGACTCAATGTTATAGCTGCCGGATCAACCCAAGATCCTTGCCTATGGGCAATCCAAAACCCAAGGGGCAAACCGACCAGTAAACTCACTAACATAGCAGCAAAATTAACCTGAAATGAAACCCACATTTTTTTAAACAAAATACTGGATACAGACCGCCTGTAACGAAGACTTTCCCCAAAATCCCCGACAATTACCCCAGAAACGTAATCGAAATACTGAACTGGTACCGGCCTATCCAAACCCAAGGATTTCCGTAATCTTTCCGCTGTTTCCTCATTGTATTTAGGTCCCAACATTACCTGTACAGGATCTCCTGGTCCATACATTCCCAATGAAAATGTGACAGAGGAAACAGCTAAAAGCAAAAAGGGCAACCACAAAATACGCCTTGCAATGTATCTCCACATTCAAGAACCGCCTTAGTCTATACGCAAAAGATAATCAGTCAGAAAAGTATATATGTCGCATTTTAGGAACCGTCATTGGCGGAATGGTATAGCCTCTTACGTAAGGCTTAATTAACAAGTATCTGTCAGACCCAAACCAGAGCGGAACCCATGGAGCGTCATTCACTATCATCTCCTCAACTTGTTCATAAAGATTCAATCTGTCCTGGACATCACCTATACGTGCTTCTCTGAGGATACGATCGACTTCTGAATTATTATAGGCTCCGTGATTATTATCACTTTCAGAGTAAAACAAAATATCAAGGAAATCTTCAGGATCTGGGTAGTCCGCCTGCCAGCCCAAACCAGCGTAGGCCTGAAACTTTTGCTTGTCCAAATCTTGTAAGTATGTGGCCCATTCAACTTGCTGAATTTCGACTTCAATTCCAAGGTTCTCGAACCACATATTTATTATTACTTCAAGATCTAAATTTGGCGTACCTCCAGTTCCAGGAATAGTTACAACAATACGAGGTCTCTGTTCCGGATCAAAATACTTTGATTCAGACAGCAGCTTCTTAGCCAAAACAGGATCAAATTTTAAACCTTCAAGAGAGTCATTATGCCCTGGAAACCCTGGTGGGAGAATCCCATACGCAGGAACAACTAAATCAGCCAATACTTCTTTCGCAATCAGTTCTTTATCGATGGCATGGTTAAGGGCTTGCCTAAACAAAACATCGTCGAAAGGAGGCTGATTAACATTAAAACCTATATAACTGATGCTGAAACTAGGACTTGCCGTGACCAGTTGACTGTTGAGAGGATCGGCCGGGTCTTTGATTCTCTCTAGATCCAACATCCCCACACCAGTTATGTGTATCTCATCATTCTCATACATCGCCATGGAAGATCCCCCGGCTAAATTCATTTGCACCTTATCCAACATGGCGGGCTCCAAATGATAATCAGGATGTCTCTCCAAAATAAGTCGCTCTCCAATTTTGTACTCAACAAGCTTAAAAGGACCAGTCCCATTGGGAGTATCTGTCCAATCACCACTTTCAACTTCAACGTTGTCCTTATCAAGCACATAGGCAGTGGGATAGGTCAATTTCGCCAAAAAATAAGCCTTAGGCGCATCAATTTTTATCTGCAAAGTTTTATCATCAACCACGGTAATACCAGCGATATTTGCAGTTTTGCCCTCTAGAACATCTTTTACCCCTACGATATCTGACAGATATGTCTCCGCAACCGGAGATGCTGTATCGGGGTGTGCTGCTCTTTCCAAGGACCATTTAAAATCTGACGCTGTGACCTCTTTGCCATCATGAAAAACCGCGTTATCACGCAACTTAAATGTATACGTCAAAGCGTCGCTAGATATCTCCCAACTCTCTGCCAAGTCTGGAATCAAATTAAGATTGGTATCAAAAGTAACTAAACCTCCATAGATTTCTACGATGATTCCAGCCGAGGTTGTGTCAGACGTCAAATGAGGATCTAATGTCGGTGGATCTGCCCAAAGCATATTAAATACGCCCCCAGCCACTCTGTCTTCCAAACCCAAAACAATAGGTTTATCTTTTTTATCCTCCATTTCTTTTGTAGATTTGGGAGGCACAATTTGCGTCTTTTTCTCAACGGTCGCAGTCACTCCGGACAAATTATCCATAGTAACCTGTTCCTCCTCACCACCACATGCAGCATAAAAAGCGAGCAACAAAACGCCAACTATTAAAAATAATTTTCTTTGCATATAGTTTCTACCTAGTTATCCTAATAATTTTCAGATCCTAGCTGTTCAGTCAAAAAAGCTGTGATGAACCCATCAAGATTACCATCAAGTACCTCTGAAGTATCCGAGGTTTCTAATCCTGTTCTATGGTCTTTAACCATTTGATAGGGGTGGAGTACATAACTCCGGATTTGATTACCCCACTCAGCTGATATGTGTGCCCCTTTCAACTCAGCCAGCTCTGCTTCCTTTTTACGACGTTCGATTTCAAGAAGTCGAGCAGTCAATATCCTCATAGCAATTTCCCGGTTCTGATGCTGTGACCGTTCATTCTGGCATGCAACCACCGTACCAGAGGGAATATGTGTTATTCGCACAGCTGTCGAATTTTTTTGAACATTCTGCCCGCCATGTCCGCCGGCGCGAAACACATCGACTCTTAAGTCGTCAGAATTTATTTCGATGTCTACTCCTTGCTCTACCTTTGGCATCACCTCAGCCAAAGCAAAAGAAGTATGCCGGGCATGATCATTATCAAAAGGGGAAAGTCTCACCAATCTATGGACTCCTTTCTCCGACCTTAAGTGGCCGTACGCAAAATCACCTGTAATCTGCAGCACAACACTTTTTATCCCTGCCTCTTCACCGTAAGATCGATCCAGAACTTCAGCTTTATAACCTCGTCTTTCGCTCCACTTTATGTACATACGAGTTAACATTGAAGCCCAGTCCTGAGAGTCGACCCCCCCTGCACCGGCGTGTAGCGCAACAATGGCATCTCGATGATCATATTTACCTGATAGAGTTAGTTTGAACTCTAAACTATTCAAAGAATTCTGTATCTTATCCATCTCCCTCCGCACATCATCCCCTGTACCGGAGTCTTTCTCCTCGATAGCCAGATCCAAAAGCTCCAACGCGGTTTGAATCTCATCATTCAAGCTAGTCCAATCATGTACTTCTGATTTCAATGATGACAGAATTTTCATTGTTTCCTGTGCTAATTGATGGGAATTCCAAAAACCAGGGTCTGAAGCGGTAACTTCGAGACGGTTTATTTCTTGTCTTTTTGCATCAAGGTCAAAGTTTCACCAATATTTCACTAACTCTATTATTCAAAAAGAGCAATTCCCCTCTCAAATCCTGCATAAATCCAACCTTAAATGATTTGATAAAAATACTGTGCTAAAAGCCAATCTTTACTTAATTATATCTTAGAGATCTGGTCAATAGAATACATAAATATCACTAGTGAACCACTTGGAGGATCAACCTTGAAATGAAGGTGATACGTCGATAGTCCATCCTTCCTTCATCTTACCAGTCCGGCCTTCGTTTCTTCTAAAACGGACAGTATCTAATAGCGCACGAGGATTAGAACCTCTGAGTAATATCTGCCACCTATAATGGCCTCGAACTCTAGATGGAAATGCAGGGGTGGGTCCTAGAATGTCCACATCCGTCATCCCCCACGCCTGCTGTTGTTTTTTTAATAGCCCGACCAGTGCCAAGGCCTCTCTTTCACATGTCACATCATTTGGTTCCTGCCTGAGCAACCGAATCAATCGACTATAAGGAGGATGCAAGAATCTCTTTCTATAGCGAGATTCAGTTTCAAAGAAAGATGGGTAATTCTGATCGGCTGCTGCCACCACTGAATAATGATCCGGTTGATATGTTTGGAGAATCACTTTACCGGAAACCCTTCCTCTTCCCGCTCTGCCGGATACCTGACAGATGGTCTGAAAAGACCTTTCCCCTGCTCGAAAATCCGGCAGGCCTAATCCAACATCAGCAGATATAATCCCAACAAGAGTTACACCAGGCAAATGATGACCTTTAGCAATGACTTGGGTCCCGATAAGAACCTGTGTCTTCTGTAGATGAAAATCCTCTAAAATCTTTCTGTAGTCCTTGAGGTTCTTGGCCGCATCTCTGTCCCATCGAACTGCAGCTACTCCTGGAAAAACGTCCTTAAATCTCTCAGCGACAAGTTGAGTTCCTATTCCATATCTAGATAGGTTATCCCCACCACATTCAGTGCACTTATCAGAATACCTGCGACTTATTGAGCAATAGTGACAAATCAGCAAATTTGTGTCTGAATGATACGTCAACCCAACATCACAACTGCGACATCGTTGCATGACACCACACTCGCGACATTGAACAAATCCGTGAGACCCTCTTCGATTTAAAAACAAGATAGTTTGATTCCCATCATCTATTGTTTGTTTTAAATTCAAGATTAATTCACGACTGAAAATATCCGTATTCCCTTGTTTCAACTCTTCTCTCATGTCAACCACTTTCACTGATGCCATGGGAAATGCCCGGGAATTATCCGAATCTGCCAAATTATTCGTAAGTATGTCAACTTCTTTAAACCGGTTTTGAAGTTTTGCCATTTTGTATCTGCCCCTAATCGCTCTCTGGTACGACTCTATGTCCGGAGAAGCTGAACCAAGGATTACGGCGGCCCTCGTAATTCCAGCCAGATGCATTGAAACGTCACGGGCGTGATATTTGGGAGAACCTTCATTTTGCTTATAGGCCCATTCATGCTCTTCATCTATTACTACCAACCCAAGATCCGGCTGTGGGGCGAAAATGGCACTTCTAGATCCAATGACTAGACGATACTCACCATTTTTAATCTTCCACCATTGGTCATAACGTTCCCCAGGCGATAGACCGCTATGTAAAACCGCTATATCTTCCGGAAACCTTGAATAAAATCTATCAATGGTCTGCGGTGTAAGAGCGATTTCCGGAACTAGTACAATTGCTCGTTTCCCCTCTGAAAGGCAAGTATCAACCGCATCTAAATAAACCTCGGTTTTTCCGCTACCTGTCACACCATATAGCAACATCGCTCTAGGATGAAATTCAGGATCTCTTATTATGTGACTCGCTAATTCAGCCGCATTTTTCTGTTCAAATGTTAAAGAGTTGGAGTTACATACTTCGCCATTTTGAACTCCCAAATCTGGATCACGAGAAATATTTTTCTTGACTTGATAGATAAATTCTTTTTGTAATAATTGTCTAACAGCTTGAGAGCCAAATAATTTTCGTAAGACAGGCATCGTCACGTCGCTAGGCTCATTTATCAAATATTCCAGGGTAGCTTTTTGCTTTGGTGATCTGGATAATTCGGATCCTTTCGTCGCCTCGACGCCTGATTCCGTAATGACAGGAATATATCTATATTTCGGGCGGACACGAGGTTTCGGATTTCTTATGTCTTTGCGTAATTCCCCTCTATTAACCAAGACATCGACAGAAGTCCTCGCTCTACCTCCGAACCGAGAAAGTATACGTTCCAAAGAGATGCTTTCATGATCTCTCACATATGAGTGAATCTTAGATTGGAACTCGGATCCAACAAAAATCTCTGAAGGATTACCTAGGCTAATCAAAATTTCAGATCTATTATGAGAGCCAACAGGAAACATCAAAGAAGCCGAATCAAAAATTGAGCAGACATAATAATCGCTCATCCACATAGCCAATTTCAAACGAAAACCATCAATTATAGGATCGCTGAAAACTATTTCCGATACGTCACGAGTCTTTTCAACCGAAGGAACTACATCTGTTTCAACAACAATTCCTTGGAGCATCCTCTTACCGAAAGGTACCAAAACCAAATGACCAACTTCTAGGGACATATCTGGAGGACTGGAATAACTAAAAGTTTTGTTTTCAGATATTGGAGCGTCTACGGCAACTTCGACAAATTTCATTAACTCACTGCTAATAACACCTCTTGACCAAGTACAATAAGTCAATTATAGACATTAATGGCAATTTTGAAACGATACAGATAAGCTAACTTCTGCCAGCTTCCTTAATTCTCGCGGATCTCCCAGAGCGCCCTCGCAAATAATAGAGTTTTGACCGCCTGACTTTACCTCTTCGGGTCACTTTCACAGCCTGCACATTTTTTGAGCAAATTAAAAATGTTCGCTCAACGCCGACCTGATTAGTTATTCGTCGGACAGTGAAAGTTTCACCCTGTCCATTCCCTCTTCTACGTATAACTACTCCCTCAAAAGCCTGATTCCGAACTCGCTCTCCTTCAACCACTCTAACTTCCACACGAACGTTATCTCCGGGACCAAAATCCTCAATATTAGGGTTTTTCTCTATGGGTATTAGACTATGTGCATCCATTTGAATTCTTCCAAAATATACAGCGGACGTAGCCGCCAAGATCATATAATTTATTTTCTACTCATAACATAAACACGAACAGCTATTGTAATTTGATCATAGAACAAAGGCAATACTGAATTCGTGTCTAAATCAGTTAAATAATTTAGACACCTTGTTCACAATAAGGAAAATGTAGGATACAAATCGGAGACATTTGGTAAAATACTGATGAAGAAACAAATTTAGTGCGCTGGGAGTAGGTAATATGCCATTTAGATTTGGCCCCATGGAGCTCATAATAGTTCTGGTGGTGGTATTAATAATCTTTGGGGTTGGAAGACTGCCTGAAATAGGCGGAGCAATGGGGAAAGCCATAAAAGAATTCAGAAGCACCCAAAAAGATGACGGCAGCGCTGAAACCTCGTCCGGAAAGGATGACTCCAAGGCCTAATATCCCGAAACCTCAAACATATTAAGAATTTTTCGAGTCAAAATAGCAACTAATTTGATCTATATGCCCGGCTCCTTATCCTTGTACCCAGCTTAGACAATATAATTCCAAACTCATACAGGACAATAATTGGAAGAGCTACTAAAATTTGGTTCACCGGGTCCAAAGTAGGGGTTATTATCGCGCCAAGAATGAAGGCGCCCACAACCGCCCATTTTCTATTCCTTGATAGCATTCCGGAAGTGACAACCCCTAGACGTGCAAGAAAAAACAGAACAATGGGTATTTCAAAAACAACTCCCATCCAAAAGAGAAGCGAAATCATAAGTCCCACATAATTCCCGATTCGTATCATAGGAGTCGCAATTTCACTCCCAAATGTCAGTAAAAACCTTACGGCGGGGGGGAATAAAACGAAGTATCCAAAAAGAGCCCCCATAATAAAAACCAAAATACTGACGGGCATCAAAATATACAAATATTTCTTCTCGGATGATTTCAACCCAGGTGAAACAAACATCACCAGCTGCCATAGCAAAAATGGCAGCGAAACAAATATTCCGACCATTAATGAGAGTTTCATTGCGACGCCAATAAACTCCGTCAATTCAGTATAAATTGGCTTCTCATAAGGCACATTGGCAAAGCCCTTAGCCGGAACCATCAAAAGTTCAAGAATCTGTTGGTGAAATACAAACGCGACCACGGTGCAACATACAACTACTGCCGCAGACCAAGTAAGCCTTTTTCGTAATTCAACCAGGTGATAGTTTAAATTTTCAGTTTGGTCCAACTATTTCAGTCCTCAGAATCTGTCTTATTTTGTCCCAAGTCATGATTATCTACAGAGTCATCAGATTTCACATTTCTTTTCTTGCGGTTATACGGAACAGGGTTGTCAATTTTTTGGCCATTTATTGATTCATCTTCGCCCGATGTATCAACTCGTGTTTCGGGTTTACCGCCGGACTTATCATCGCTTAGGAGTTCGTCATTTACATCAATATCAGTTATCGTTTGCGTTACCTTACGCATTTGTGACACGAGGTCTCCCAAGGTTTTAGCTCCCTGCACCATCTTCTGCGGCCCTAAAAATAAAAATGCTACCAATAAAATTACAGCCACTTCCATTGGCCCCATACCTAACACTAAGCCACATCTCCTTTGACATTCCGCCGATCTAACATATCGATCCCGTTAACGGACAATAAGTACAATTATTAAAATCGTCCGACATTATTTTCAATCCCACCTTACCGACCAAGCCAGTTGAATTCAATAATTGAATCAGTTCACATATTGGAAGTCCTACAACGGACATATAACAACCATCAATTTTCTTTACAGGTAAAAATTCTGTATCCTGGATAGCGTAAGCTCCAGCCTTGTCCATACAGTCACCCGTCCGTATGTAACTATCAATTTCTTTGTCTGAATAATTACGCATCCAGACTTTAGTAGACGTTACTTGAGTGACAATTCGGGAATCTATGCCACTGGTAAGAGCCAGAGCGGTGTATACGAAATGACTAGTATTCTTCAATAAATTAAGCATCTCAATGGCCTGATCCACATTTATAGGCTTTCCCATAATCCGATCGCCTAATACAACTATCGTGTCAGACCCAAGCACTAATCGATCGGGATCAATATTTTTTTTAACCTCTAGAGACTTTAAAATAGCCAATTCGGAGCAGTATTCTGAAGGCTTTTCACCAGATTCTGGCGGGCGTTCATATATATCCGGTGATACAAAATCAGAATTAACATCAAGAAGGTTGATAAGCATTCTACGGCGTGGCGATGAAGATGCTACAACTAATTTACTTTTATTTAACATAAATCTTCTTAAAATCGTGATAGGCAAACACTAAAATATATAAAACTTAAAGCACTCATTTATCATGCGAAACGCAACATAGCCACGCACTCAACATGGTGAGTTTGGGGAAACATATCAATTGGTTCAATCCTAGTAACTTGGTAGCCACCTGAGACCAATATATTCAAATCCCTGGCTAACGTTACGGGGTCACAAGATACATAAGCAATTTTCAAAGGACTGAGACCTATAATGGAATTTAAAACATTAGGATGACATCCGACTCTCGGCGGGTCAATTATTAGAGCATCTACTTCGTGGTCCAGAGTTGGCAATACATCTTCAGTCTTACCCAACTTGAAGTCCACGTTATCAACATGTCCGAAAATATAAGATGAATCTTTCACAGCAGACAATGATTCTTCAATTGCTACTACCCGGCCAACTTTGCTCGCCAACTCTATGGCAAAAGTACCAACACCTGCATAAGCATCTACCACAGTCTCATGACCACATAATTCAAAATTATCCACTACTAACTTAATCATCAGTTCAGCCTGCTTGGTGTTTACTTGAAAAAAAGAAGGTGATGCCACTCTAAATTCTGTACTGTTCAATCTTTCTCTATACCACTTCTGTCCGGTTTCATAGGGGATTTCCGGATTAGATAAAGTCGGCTGTATTAACCGGTCACCTGTATTTGAACCAACTCGAACCGATAAATTGCTTGTCTCTGTACATTTACCTTGAATACCAGACAGCGTTTCATTAATCAGAGGGTCCATTAATCTACATTCATCAACCTTTACAAACCGTCGAGTTATTCTATTAGAGAATCCCAGCTGACCTCCAAATCTTACTGTGAATCGTGCGTGATTACGGTAATTGTACTGTTGCGGTGAAGGTAAAGTAGGCTCTATCGATACCTCCTTCAAATTCTCATACTCCTGCATTTGTTTCACTACATAATTTCTTTTTTCGATCAATTGGGAGGAATATTCCATATGCTGCCACTGACAACCACTACAGGAAATGAAATACTGGCAAGGAGGTTTAACCCTTTTTGGTGATGACTCAATGACCTCAATAACAATAGCGGTTATCAGATTTTTCTTTCTTCTCGAATACCTATAAATCCTAGCTTTGACAAGTTCCCCTACGAGACCACCGAAAACTGGTATCTCATCCTCCTCAAAAATAGCAACGCCATCGCCCAGTAAGCCCATCTCTCTTATACGCAAAGTGGCAAACTCGACGTCTGCATCATCTAGCCGCAATGGGTCATTGGGTTGTAAATTCATAATAGATTTATTGCTTTCCCCAATAATGAAACAATCCTCGCAAACAATGTACTAAAACCATACATCAAATTTTCGAAACAAATCCATCTGCAGACAGGTGAATCTGGTACCATTTGAGCTAAATATAAAGCAAGCGGGGTTCCTCCACATATGACCACTCAGAGAAAATTACCAGAATGGCTGAAAGTAAAAATGCCGTCTGGCCGAAATTACCATATGTTGAAAACGCTAGTCGATTCGGAAAAACTAAACACAGTGTGTGAGGAAGCTAGGTGCCCGAATATAGGTGAATGCTGGGATAACAAAACTGCAACCTTTATGATTTTAGGGGATGTTTGCACCAGAGCATGCACTTACTGCGCTGTTAAAACGGGGACCCCAGTTGGTTTGGATCTTGAAGAACCTTTACGACTAGCCAAAACTGTCGAAAGTTTGGACTTGAACTACGCTGTTATAACATCGGTAAACAGAGACGATCTTCCTGACGGTGGGGCCTTTATATTTGCTCAATGTGTCAATCAGATAAGAAAACGGCTCCCTTCATGTAAAATCG
The DNA here is from genome assembly GCA_964435605.1 of uncultured Dehalococcoidia bacterium. Classification (GTDB taxonomy): domain Bacteria; phylum Chloroflexota; class Dehalococcoidia; order Lucifugimonadales; family UBA826. Next base: position 7,495 of record CAYTAN010000006.1, on the reverse strand, counting down.
AGGTGCTAACTCCTGATTTTGAGGGAAACTGGGCTGCTTTAGAGTCCGTCTTACAATCCGAACCGAATACATTCAACCACAATATTGAAACGGTTAGAAGAATATTCCCAGTGGTTAGGGCTAAAGGTGACTATGACCTGTCACTAGAAGTTCTCCGAAAGGCAAAGAAACTTTCCAGAAATACCAACATTGTCACCAAAAGTGGCATGATGGTTGGTCTAGGGGAGACCTTAAATGAGATCAAAGAAACCATGACAGATCTTAGGGATTCTGATTGTGATCTTCTCACCATAGGACAATATCTTAGGCCAACAGAGAAGCACAGCCCAATCTCAAAATGGTACACGCCATCGGAGTTCGATATTTTGAAAAACATGGGCCTGGAACTTGGATTTAAACATGTTGCTTCTGGCCCGTTGGTGAGAAGCTCTTACCACGCAGATGAACAGCATCGCACTGCTGTCACAAACTTAATCTGAAGAGGGGAGTTTCCTCGGTTGCTGTAATTCCATAGTAGCGTCGCAACACTCAACCATGCCATCACCAGCCTTAGTGCACAAAACCATGGAACCACAAACATCACACTGATACCTTCGACCAAGCTGTATACCATCTGCCATGAAAAATACCTACCAAAAACTTATTTATTTCTTCGCCATCTCATTTCCACAACATTTGAGAGTCCCATCATCCGAACCCCGGGTAACTACTAACTCAGCCTCACAAGTACCGCAAAAATAGCGCTTGCCTGTTTCGTTTGCCAATTGCCTCTCCTACTCGAGATTATTTCCCTGCTTTTTGATCAAGATAAAAATCTTTTCTCGTAACATAGCCTCAGATTATAGAAGTCGCATCAAAGTAGGTCAATTACTATTATGATGAGTGTAGTATATCTTTATTTCCTAACTTCCTCTATCAAAGACTGAGCAACTTCGTAATTTCTTCTACCTCCCTTATAAAATGGTGGGATTAGGTAAAAAGATTTGATTCCAATTCGTTGAAACTCCTCAATAGATGACAGCGATAAATCCAATCCAGAATTTCCTTTCGCTATTCTTCTCAACACATCCTCGGGAACGTCATAAAAAGACCCACTACCCTTCTCCAACATTTGAATACCCCATAGGATTGGTAAATCCAAGGCTTGGGAGTGAACTTCGAAGTAATAGTTCATGAATTTCTGAGCAATCCCGATCTCAAAAAAAGGCTGTGCTAACAGAAAATCCACTCCAGCCTTCACTTTCTTCTCTACTAAAATAACCTCTTTGTCCCATCTTTTATTGAGATCAAGGACCCCTCCAATACAAAACTCCGTCGGTTCGTGAATATTTCGACCTCTGAAATCCTTCCGAGAATTCATGTCGACAGTAGCCTTAATCATTTCAGTGGGAGAAAAATCATTCACCTCTTGGACAGACGGACTATCATCTTCTGAGAATCTATCTCCTGCAACTATAACCACATCCTTGAGTGAATTTAGTTGAGCCCCTAACATGAGGCTTTGCAGAGCGAGCTTGTTCATATCTCTTGTACCGATGGTGAACATAGCGCTTATTCCTGTTTTAGCCTGTACCCAGCTAGCGGCCACGACTGAATTCACACTCACTGACCTTCCAGGATTGTATGAAATGGAAAAAATGTCGGGCTTTAGCTCATTCAAATTTTGGAAAGATTCATCCAATCCAATCTTCGGCGGCGAAACGTCACACGCAAGGAATGCTTCATCCCGTGAATTTCTGATCATCATAGCTACCGGCAGTCTTATCAAATTGAATTCCCGATCCATAACATTGGAACAACAAAATAAACGTTCGCAGCTTTTAGAACCCTTGGGCTGTTTCTATTCTTAACTAGGAAATACGCCCCATCATTTCCAGCCTATATCCCCCTCACCGTTTGGGCATAAAGAAACTCTATGTCCCGAGGTGCATTTGTATCTTTCTTCTCTAATTTCTCTTCGCTTACCCGAAAGTGAAGATTGGGACATTCCGCTGCCACAAAACGGGCACCTAACTCCATAAACTACCCGATTCCTAACTCTGTAAACCTTCACATGCGTCACAACGTCAGCCAATGTTGGAAACTCTCCTACGTACCTCAGTACGTAACGTGTTCCTGTACCGATTATGCTGTTCTGTTTTTTCTTAGTAACGGGGGGAACATAATCATAATCAACGAACCCACAGTTTAAACATTCGGCATCATCATAATTTCTGTGCAACTGAGAAGAACATTTTGGGCAATGCGTTTTGTTCGGTTCTGACTTTCCAGCCGTCAATCCAGAAGAAACTTTTCGTGGAACGACGGGTACCCTAGGCTTCGCGGGTGCAAATGGACTCGTTTTTGTTATTTCTACAACCATGTCACTATACCTCCCAAAGAAAATGTTTGATCTTTTACTTAATATAAAAAATCTCTAAATTCATTCAAAATAGAATCGGCAGAGGGTGCAAATCCCTTAGAACTTCCAAGATAATATGGCATTTTCTTATACTTGTCAAAAAAAGGTGGAATTAGAAAGGTAATTGCAGTTGTTTTTATTTAATTTTTATACAAGTTAAAAAATGTTGCAACCTGATAAAGGAGAGGCTCGCTCAAATTGACACACTTATCCTCACGTTGCTATATTTTGGAAGGAATATTCTAGCCTGCCGACCTAGCCGGCTAACTACTCTCTGAAACCTTACAGGAGAAGAGTATGTCATTTAAAATCATCGTATGCGTAAAGCAGGTCTTCGATCCTGACACTCCAAGTTCTGCTTTTGTGGTTGATGAAGCAGCGAAAAGAGTCGTACCCGCTCAAGGAATACCCCCTGTTGTAAATGGATTCTGCGAAAACGCCGTAGAAGCCGCCCTGAAAATAAAGGAGATCATTCCTGACACTGAAGTGATTATCCTTTCTCTCGGCACAGGATTTGTGATGGATGTCATGAAAAAACCTCTCTCTATGGGCGCAGACAAAATGATTTTGGTAGAAAATCCTGAAGAGGAGAGTTCGGACCCGTTTAAATCAGCAACAATACTGTCATCAGCGATAAAGAAAATCGGTGATTTTAATCTGATAATTTGCGGGCAACAAGCTTCAGATTGGGACAATGCACAGGTTCCACTTGGAATCTCGGAATTGCTAGATATTCCATGTATAACTGGTGCTAGAGCGATAGAGGTAAAAGAAGAAAAGGTGTTAGCCCACAGTTCCAATCCTGATGGATACGAGGTGATCCAAGCAAGTCTACCCACCCTCATTACCGTAAACAATGAAATTGGAGAACCAAGATATCCGACCCTGAGGGGCATTATGCAGGCAAGCCGGAAAAGTCCGGAATTATGGTCTTTAGAAGATCTCGATATTGAAATAAGTCAAATTCAGAACGCTATGACTTTGACTGAACTTTACATCCCAGTTAGTGACAAGAATTGTGAAATCATCGAAGGTGAATCAGATGAAGATTCTGGTCGACTGCTGGCGCTTAGGCTAAGGGAAGAAAAAATTATCTGAGCTTACTGTAGAAAAAAGAAAGTCCAGATCATTTAGGGAGAAAAAATGTCGGAAATATTAATATTCTCAGAGATTCACCAAGGAACACTACATTCCACTTCCGGTGAACTGATAGCGATAGCCAGAAAACTTGCAGACGAACTGAGCGTAAAGGTGTCTGCAGTGCTTTTGAATGGTACAAATGAACATGCAGATACAGTCATCTCTCAGGGAGCTGATAAAGCCTACCTAACCCAAATAGATGAGTCTAAAAAATGGACCGCTGATGTCTACATATCCGCACTTGAACAAGTCTGCATAAAGACCAATCCCATATTAGTTCTTGCCGCAAAAACACCCCTCGGCAGGGACGTCGGGCCTAGATTAGCCTACCGGTTAGGGACAAGTGCCGCCCAAGATTGCCTCAACCTATTTGGCGATAAAGATTCGGGGAAAATTTCCGTTCTCCGTCCGGTCTATGGAGGTAGTGCCCTCGCCACGTTCGAATTCTCAAAAAACACAACGCCTCTGGCCATTATGAGAGTGAAAACAATTGAGCCGTTACCTGAAGATAAGAAAAGATCGGGAGAGGTAGAAATCATCGAGTTGACTTTAGATGAGTCCAGAATTAAGACCGCTTTGGTAGAAACCGTAGTACAGGAAGCAGAGGGAATCAAATTAGAAGATGCGTCCGTTATTATTGGGGGCGGAAGAGGGCTAGGTGGACCAGAACCGTTCGATCAACTAGAGGAGCTAGCTAAACTTTTCAACGGTGCTGTTGGGGCGTCCCGCGCGGTTTGCGACGCAGGATGGCTGGACCATGCTTTTCAAATTGGGCTCACCGGAAAAACGGTAACTCCAGATCTTTACATAATGGTAGGAATCTCAGGAGCAAGCCAGCACATGGCAGGATGCTCTGCTTCCAAAACTATCGTAGCTATCAATAAAGATGGTGACGCAAACATATTCAAGGAAGCTCGCTACGGCGTAGTCGGTGATTGGGAAAAAGTACTTCCTTCATTTACCTCGACGGTGGAAGACTTAATGAAATCCTAGCAGAATAATTCTATCTGATTAAATCAACGCAGGAATTTAATGCACAGCCGCTACATTGCAAACTGATAAATGCCTTTAGCACTCTTTAAAATATCGAGGTTTTTGAATGCATGGAAATTATTTCTACGATAATTTGAACGATATACTGGAAAATGTCAAAACGTCAGAAGTAACCTCTATTTTCTTTCCTTATCTCCGGAAATCAATACTCATAGACCTTAGATCCAATGATAGTGATGGTCCGGCCGTTATTCTCACAGACATGGTCAGCACTCCGCAGGAGCGAATTCGCAGTCTAAAACAGTTAAGACCAAATTTCCCTGAAATCGAAAAAATGATTATCATCCCCTGGTTCAGATACGTTGATACTCTGATAACAAGTGGGATTTGGAATGCCTTAATTGAAAGAACTGCCGATGTCACTCTTAAAGATAATGGCATTGACAGCGCAATTATAATCACCAAATTAAAAAAAATAGAAAACACGCATTTGAGTGAAGCAATAATGGGACACAAATTCCAAACCATATGGAAAAATACTACTTAACACCAAACCGAGGAGAAACAAATGCTAGGATTCATAGGGGGAACAGGGCCCGAAGGAAAAGGGCTAGCTTTAAGGCTTGCTATGGCGGGAGAATCCGTTTTTATAGGCTCCAGATCTGAAACTAACGGGGCTGAAGCAGCAGAATTGGTCAATTCCATGTCAAAATCAATATCATCTGATGGACATGCTCAGGGCGGTACAAACTATAGTTGCGCTCAAGCATGCGACATAGCCTTTGTTTGCGTGCCTTATCCGGGACACAAAGAAACTTTGAGCGAGTTGGAGCATCTCCTTAGAGGGAAAATAGTAATTGATGTGGTTGCACCTTTGAAATTTAAAAAAGGCCAAGTTTCTAGCATTGATGTGCCAGAAGGTTCAGCGGCCGAACAAGCAAAAACCACTCTTCCGACCTCAAGGGTTGTGGGAGCGTTTCATAACGTGAGTGCGCAAGATCTATTGAAACCGGACAAATCAATAGATTCCGACGTGATTGTCTGCTCTGACGATAATGAAGCAAAATTAATCACTATTTCACTTGCTGAAAAAATTATTAGTATACGTGGAATAGATGGAGGCAAGCTTGAGAATTCCAAATATGTGGAAGATTTCACTGCACTACTCTTGAACATTAATAAAATCTACAAAGGCCATTCCTCAATCAAACTCTCGGGCATTTAAGGAATCTTCTGATTTATCGTTCCACATATAAAAAAGGGGTAACTCTCTTCTTATTCAGTCTGTTATTCCTATGTGCCTTGTCTAATATCGATTTGGAAGCAGACTCACCTGTCGGTCACGTATCGATCCAGACGATGTCTGAAGAAATTGTCTACCCATCCGAAATTAAATTCCGAATAACAGGCACATCTGAAGCAGATCTAAAAAACGTAGTTTTAAGATATACACTGGGGAATTCCGAGGTGGAACAATACACATACATGGAATTCAGCGGCTCAAGAAATTTCTCGGCAAACGGGTTAATACCAACCGATGGTGAGTCATACGTACCTCCCGGAACAACAATCACGTACAGGTATGAAGTTGTAACATCCTCTTTTGAGCCATTCACTTCCGAAGAGAATGTGCTGTCCTATTTGGACCCAAGTTACACTTGGACAAGTCACAAGGGAGACTATCTGACCCTCTTCTACCATGATATTTCTAAATCTGAAATAGTCGAATTATCTGAAACAATTGACGAATTAACGCCACGTTTAAGGCAATTTTTGGGATCCGATAGTGATCTCACATACACTGGGGTCATCATAAACAATAGCGCCGAATTGTTAAAAGCCTCTCCCAAAATTAGCCAAGCAGCCATAAACACCCGATTATACGGTGGCTTTGCTTTTAATAAGTACGGGCTATTTATTATCGGTGGGCTGTCGAAAAACAGCACGGCCCATGAAATGACACATTTAGTGGTGTCCGAGGTATTAAACTCACCGTCTGCAAAAGTACCCGCATGGCTCAATGAAGGTATCGCCATGTATTTCGAACCAGACAATTTGCAAAGAAGTCGTGCGGCAATTCAAGCATATAAGTCAGGCGTATTAAAACCTTTATCTCAATTAAGAACATCGCCTGGTCGTCCCACAGATGTACGTGTTTTCTATGCTCATTCTCATGCTGTAGTCAAGTATCTAATCAATAAGTACGGAAATAAAAAGTTTCAGGAATTATTGGTGTCGTTGCAAAACGGAACAGATATTGAAACAGCGATGAAATCTGTTTATGGATTTTCTGAAAACGAATTGGACTTCCAATGGAGAGAAAGCCTAGAACCTAAAATATCCGAAAAATTTGTCGCAGATCTAGGGCTCCTATCCCCATCGCTACTAATTTTAGCGGCAATACTTATATTTGCCACCATTACTCTTGGAAAGAAATTAATGCCATCCAACAATGAAGATGAGGAAGATTACCCGTATCCAGATGACGAAGATTATCCATGTGAAAACCAACGATATCATTATTGATATAATCAGGTTTCAAAGATTAAGATTCGACACCTCAATGCAGGCACAAAATGGCACTTTTACCAATACTAGAAATTCCGAATCCAATACTTAGGCAGCGAGCCAGAAAAGTACGATCACTTTCGAAAAAAGTAATTACCCTGGCACACGATATGGTTGAAACCATGAGGGAGGCCGGAGGAGTAGGGCTGGCAGCTAACCAGGTAGGTGTGTTACAACGAATCATAGTGATCCAGTTACCTGATGAAGAGGATGCAAGAATTTACCTAAACCCAGAAGTTTTAAGAAAAACAGGATTAAGACAAGTTGAAGAAGGATGTCTAAGTTTACCTGGGTACAGGGGAATAGTAACTAGATCCGTCTGGATAAGATTTCAAGCGCTGGACTACGAATTTAAAACTGTTAAATTCAAAGCTGAAGATCTTCTTTCTCAAG
>CAYTAN010000005.1:21184-24532 GCA_964435605.1 uncultured Dehalococcoidia bacterium | reverse complement strand
CCTCCTTTTGAAGACCCCCATAAACTTTCATCAACCCCTTGCGTTATCGTCCTCAACTCCATTATAACCATAAATACGATATTAATATCGTATTTTGTACGCTTTGATTTCAATTCAAATAAAATAGACCGAGGTTTTACATGTTAGAAACAGAATCAAGTCAAAGAGTTTCTGGGATCATATTATGGACCGACCAACTAGAAAATCTACGCAATTTTTACGAGCAACTTCTAGGACTGAATCCACACTCTGTAAGAGAAGGATTCATAGCCTACAAATGGGGAGATTTTAGATTCAGCCTAGGATTGCACTCGAAAATAGAAGGTCACGCAAAAGATCCGTACAGAACAATGATTAATTTTGATACTCCAGACATAAGCGGGCTTAGCAATAAACTGATTGACAACGATATCGAATGCCTAAGAAGGCCAGAACGGGAGCAGTGGGGAGGCATAGTGGCTACATTCAGAGACCCGGACGGAAATATAATCCAGTTTCTTCAACAACCTGAAAATCGACTGGTATGAAAATAGATTATTGGTCCTGGTCCTCAAATCCGCGCTTTCTCAGGTTGACCGCATCTTTCAGATAAACATTATTGATGTCATGCGGAGATTTGTCCGTGTTCACATGGACCATGACTCTGATACATTTTTCCTGAGCGTCTGGCACAAACATTTCGTGTGAACACATCAAAGCAACCTCTGTCCACCCTATTTTTCTCGCCGCTACCGCAGGGAATTGAGTATTTAAATCCTTTGTGGTGGTAAAAAAAGCGCTGATAACATCCTCTTTCTTTAAATCATTAGCTTCAACAAGGGAAATCAGCATCTCTCTTGTGGCTTCTACAATATCATCCTTTGTATTGTTATCAGACGTGGTGGCACCTCTGATTGCTCGAACTTTTGTCATGAAATAACACCCCTATATTTAAAAACCATTAATGACTAGTAAGTTCTTTCAAAAAATTGGTCGCTTCATTCATTTCTTCTCCTGGTTCAGAATTAGCTATACGATTGAGAAATGCACTGCCAACAACTGCCCCATCGGCAAATTCCGCAATAGTGTCAACGTCTGAACGTGTCGACACGCCAAATCCAACCAACACAGGCAGAGTAGTGAATTTCTTTATCCTTTGGACCAAATCTTCCACTTTTCCAGAAAGGCCTTTTCTCGCGCCCGTCACTCCTGTCACACTCACACAGTAAATAAATCCTCCCGCATGCCTACAAGCTAACTCAATACGATCATCGGTGCTGGTTGGAGCCAAAAGTGGGATCAAATAAACCCCTTTCTCAAAACACTGCTTAGAAACTTCTTCAGATTCCTCCATAGGTAAGTCAGGGATAATAAGACCGTCGAGACCTGCATTAGACGCATCGGTAAGAAACTCAGATAACCCATATTTGAAGAAGGAATTGTAGTAACCCATAAATATCAGCGGAAATGTATTGTCATGCTTTCTCAGGTCAACAACAAATTGAAGTGCCGTTTTTAGATTTACATTATTTTGGAGAGCCTTATAACTGGTCATCTGAATCGTGGGGCCATCAGCCAAAGGGTCACTGAAAGGTATACCAAGTTCCAAGATATCTGCACCAGATCTTAATGCAGCCTTAGCTATTTCAAATGACATATCCAACTCGGGGAATCCTACCGTCAAATAAGGCACCAAAACTGACCTACCATCATTTGCGACTTGCTGGAAACGCCGATCTATCCTATTTTCCACTTTAATTCCTTAATCTCAAAATGTATGAGCCATCATTGTCTTTAATTCAGGCTGATGCTGCAACTATTGAAACCAAAATATTTTGCATCGAATGAACCGCAATAGGGGCCCAAAGTGATCGAAAATACAAAAAGACTATAGATACTGTGATGGAGCTAAACAGAATAGGAATCAAGAGACCGGCGTGGCCATGTAAGCATGCAAACAAAATTGATGTTAAAAAGAGAGCTTTACAAAGTCCAATGCGACGAGCAATCGATATCATTAGAAAGCCACGGAAAAATAATTCTTCCGCAAATGGTACAAATATGCCAATCACAAACAAATTGACAAAAATAAATAATTTTCTCCCCAAAATATTTTTAGGAATTTCCGGTGGCATCAAGGAATCTATATTTATAGCCAGTATGATGCCCGTATACGCAGCTGCGAAGGCCAAGTTCAAAACTACGACCATTGGGATTATTAACAATGGCCAAAAGTTAATCAGCTTGCAGAGTCTTAACGAAGATAAAAACCCGCTCCAACCTACTTGATATAAAACAAAAAGGACAAGGCCAACTTGAGGGGTTGCAATTACCCAAGGATAGAGGGCGTGACCACTAAAACTGACAGACTGTGCATCAAATGCGTCTCTTAATATTAGTGCAGTCAAATACACAACTAGGAGCACGAAAAGTCCAATGAATATGTTTTTACTCGTTCCGTGGAAAACTACATGCTTCGCTACCGCACAGTTTCTTATATTAATGCTTTAGCCACTCCACATCACCATGTAAATCAGAACTATGTTCTTTACTTGCAAACAACGCGTAGTCTCGCTTAGCATCTCCCAACTTGCCGTCATCTCCGTGCCCAGGATAAAAGCCCATTTCCGATGAAAGAGGGAATATGCTGGTTGTTAAACTCTCTATGATCTGAGCCAAATGCTCTGGGGAGCGGGTCTTGCCCGGACCACCGGGAAACAAAGTATCCCCTGTGAAAAGATGCTCCTGAAATTTGTAACATATGGATCCATCAGTATGACCCGGTGTGTGAATCGCTTCCAATGTAATATTTCCTGCTGTTATCTCGGATCCCGTCTGCAATAGAACGTCTGCTGGTCTTGATAAAGCGCTGGCATCGTCATGCCCAATGGATACAGGAGCATCAAAAGCACTTGTGACTTCATCAAATCCCAGTAAGTGATCCATATGATTGTGAGTTATCACAATTGACTTAACAGTTGTTGTTGAAGCTATGGCCACGACGACAGAAGGATCGGAAGGAGTGTCAATAATTATACTTTCATTAGTTTGTGGGCATACCAAAATATACGCATTGTTATCATATGGTCCACATTTTATTTTGTGTATATCAATATCTTTGTCCGTGTAATGTGGTTTCATTTAGCCCCCTTATTGTGGAAACAAGTAATTGCCACGATTATATCAAGACTACCCTAGACAGTTAAAACCACATAATATTTTGAAGCTATACTTGTAGAAAATGTACCTTACACCCAATTTCAACAATCTGGAGAAATCTGCATTGAAAATTAACAGAAGCGAGTCACAAGTGAGAATCGAACTTAAATGTGATCACAAATCCGGAATACTTTACATAGTCCCAAGCGA
>CAYTAN010000005.1:5802-21084 GCA_964435605.1 uncultured Dehalococcoidia bacterium | reverse complement strand
GAATCGAACTTAAATGTGATCACAAATCCGGAATACTTTACATAGTCCCAAGCGACTCCAGCTGGGTTTGCAAAGACCAGAAGCTTGAGAGTCATTCAATATCTGGATTTTTTTCGGACCTAGTGAAAAATGGTGACGAAAAAACGATGGATTTGATGCAAAAATGGGGAATGTATTATAGGAACAACCCTATTAAGGATCCCAACGAGTCTAAAGATAGCTAATAATTATCATCCTCAAGAGGTTCATCTCCAGATATGATCCTAGGAATCATAGGGTTAAAGGCTTCCTCGTCGCCAGACTCTGTGTCGTCGCTCGACCAATCCTTCAGGTCATTAAATTTGCCTCCGTCGTTCAACTCAAGGCCGTATGATCTCTCAAAATTTTTTGTTAGCCCTCTGCTTCCTGATATAAAAGAAGGTTTTTTGGCCTGAGAAGGGTCACGATAAGTTTCTCTTATTATCAGAGTGACTGAATTATCATCAATTTTTGTAATGTTTGCCTCGTATTTATTCCCACCTTCAATCAATTTGCTCAACCTAGAACCAATCCGAGCTTCGACCCTACCTACCTCCTCGTTCTCTCCAACAAATACCTTTAATCCTCTACCTTCGGGAACTAAGTTAACTCTATGGCCGACCATAAGACCAGACATCTCCAATTGTTCTGACAAATCTACCAAACTGGTGACCTCAGTTTTGCCTGTTTCTTCTATGAATGTCTTACTTAAACCTGAATGATCTCCTGTGCCATTAGGACCAGAAGTTTTTAAGTTTTTGGATCTGGTGAGGTTCTTCTTAGCTATGGATCCATTAGGAGATATAATGAGAGAGCATTTGAAAGCTTGTATTGCCTTTTCAGCCTCCTGAAGCTCCATGTAGGCCTTACCAAGGCGATTGTAAGCCTCCAGATCCCACGGAAAATCTTCTAAAATCGACTTGTTTACCTCCACTGCACCCTCCCAATCTCCTTCCGATGAACGGGATATGGCCTTCCGGGTTCTCTCAAGCTTCATCTTGTCTAAATTAGAACCATACTGATAGACCTCATTTGCCTCTGATGACCTACCTTGTTTTGATAGTGAATCACCAAGCCTGATGTATGCATTCGTGTCACCTGAAAGTCTCTCGATTATGGATGCATTTGCTAATTCTGCATCTTCCCATAATCCGAAATCAGCCAGTTTATTTGCCTCTTTAGATTTCTCTTTTCGAAAATCGAGAATTGTAGATAAATCTTCTGTATTCAAAATTGCACCAGTTTTTACCAGATATATTTCTTCTCTTTGTCGGAATTCTAGTCACTACATTTTTGTAAGTGCAATAGTTTTTTAGTCTATAAATTAAGAAACTTTGGCAGCTTTCACTTTAAATTCGTTTGAAGACACTCTTAAGTCTCATCATGGAAATTTTCCATAGTGCCTCGAATATTATCGACTTGGACATTTTAGAACGCCCATTTATTCGATCAGCAAACTCAATAGGAAATTCGTAGACTTGAAAACCCATTTCATGACACTGGTAGGCCATTTCCGCTTGAAACCCGAAACCTTTGCATCTAATAATGTCCCGATCTATTTGAGCTAAGGCTTCACTTCTGAAAACTTTGAAACCGCTAGTGACATCATTAACATTTACACCAGAAATCCACCTTATACACTGATTACCAAATCTGCTTAATACCCTCCTTGACAACGCCTCCCTATCATCCGAAGACCCTGAAGAAACATATCGAGACCCAATAACGATTTCATATTTTTCCAACAGTTCTAGCATTGAAGGAATGTAATTGGGATTATGTGAAAAGTCAGCATCCATTTGAGCTATATGGAAAGCTGTATATTGATGGGAAAACATCTCAAAAACTTTTGCAAATCCAAAAAGGTAGGCGGTGCCCAAACCATCTTTATTCGGTCTCCTAAACACAAAGACTCGATCCTCTAATTCAGAAGACATTTCCTCTGCAATGAAAGCTGTACCGTCTGGAGAAGAATCGTCTATGACGAAAACATACAGATCCGTCAAATTTAGGGCGAATAGACTACGCAATAATTCTTGTATGTTACTCGCTTCGTTATATGTAGGAACGACGACACAAAGCAATTTTTAATTCACACCTAATCAAAGAATCCCTACAATCCATATCTACCTAACGTATACATAATTCTCACCATAAGAATTTCTGTCAGCATACTTATAGAAGATGATATTACACCCACTCTACTGTCACTGCGATGGTACCATTCAATAGGAATTTCTTTAGTCTTATATCCCATTTTCCCAGCCAAAAACAGAATCTCAGCGTCAAAAGCCCACCCTTTTACGCGTTGTTTGGGAAACAAATGCCTAGCACTTTTTGAAGAGAAGCATTTAAATCCGCATTGACTATCATGATAATTATCTACCAAAATAATTTTGACGAGTTTATTGAAAATTCGCCCCATAAAATGCCTGAGAGGGGGTTCCCCAACTCTTACGGACCCTTTTACCTGTCTAGAACCAATCACAATATCGATATCAGAATTATCCATTCGCTGCAAGAATATCGGAATTTGATCCACAGACATAGACAAGTCAGCATCACACATAAATATGAATTTGCCCGTTGAGTCAAGCACACCATCTCTGACAGTAGCTCCTTTGCCTCGATGAGGAAGCGACAGGGCCCTAATATGCTCGACATTTTTTACTTCTTCATGAAACATTTTCGAAGTACCATCAGTACTTCCGTCATCACAAATAATGAGTTCCCAGGAGTATGATTGGGCCTCCAGGAATTCGCGCAATTTTCTAATAGTCTCACCTATCGTAAGCGCCTCGTTATATACAGGCACTATGACAGATAGGTATATAGCTTTCATTCAGAAGTTCTTATCCACACAAGTTAGATGTATCACATTTAATCGGGTTTCACCATCTCAAAAACCTCATGTAAAACTTGAGCGGCATTAGCCAAACAGTTTTCTTTTATTATGCATGTAATTCTAATCTCAGAGGTTGTAATCATCTCTATATTAATCCCAGCGTCAGCTAAAGCTGAAAACATCTTCGAAGCATACCCTGGCGAATCCTGCATACCTGTTCCCACGATGCTGACTTTGGCTAATTCGACTGTAGTATCAATCTTGTTACTGCCAATCTCTTCAGCAACCTCTTCTACCTTAAATAAAGACCTTTGGAGGTCCGAATTTTTTACAGTGAAAGTAAGGTCTGTCTTGCCTAATTCACTAGCATTTTGGACGATCACATCTACACTAATGTCTGCCTCAGCCAGAGGGACAAACAAACTCGATGCGATTCCAGGCCTATCCTCTACACCACATAATGTTATCTTCGCCACACCTTTTTCTGTAGCGATCCCACTCACTCTGTTTCTAATTTCCCCAACATTGATATTCATATCATTCACCTCGTGAATTAGGGTTCCGCGTTCCTCACCAAAACTAGAAGCTACCATAATCGGCACTCCATAAACCATTCCAAGCTCAATAGACCTTGGATTCATCTTAGCTCCATAACTAGCAAGTTCTAACATTTCTTCAAACCCAATTTCGTCCAGCTTTATCGCCTCTGGAACCAATCTAGGGTCAGCGGTGTAAATCCCATCAACATCTGTGTAGATTTCACACCGATCAGCCTTCAGTCCGGCAGCCAATGCCACTGCAGTAAGGTCTGAAGCTCCTCTACCTAAGGTTGTGACATCATACTGAGAAGTTATGCCTTGAAACCCTGCAACAACAACAATATTCCCACTATCTAACTCATCTTTTATCCTACTCAGTTCAAGTCCAGAAATTTTTGCTTTACCATAGCTGGAATCAGTTAAAATCCCAGCCTGAGCACCACTTAGACTAATTGAATTTTTTCCCAGTGACTGAAGTGCCATGGAAACCAACGCACAAGACTGAAGCTCGCCCGTTGACAGCAATACATCCAGTTCTCTCGGATTAGGTAACGATGATACTTCTCCCGCTATTTGAAGCAACCCATCTGTTGAATCTCCCATTGCTGAAACTGTCACAACAACCTGAGCACCATGATCATGTGAAGAGGCGACGCGTTCAGCAACACTCTTAATCAATTCAGCATTTGCCAAAGAAGATCCACCATACTTTTGAACAATCAACATAACTAATATTCACCAATTTCTGAGGCTGTAACGAATCATGTCGATTCGTAAACCCCTTTGATTGAGGGTGTCGTAACTAAAATGTCACCAGATATCCCAGACTTCATTGCCGCATCTGCCATCTCATAACCAACGGTATATTCCCTTCCTTTACAAAATGCCAAAATCGCTGATCCTGCCCCGGATAAAAAAGCGCCAAAAGCTCCGGCATCCATCGCCGCACGTATTATATTGTTCAAGGGAAAAAACAATTTCTGCCTAGCTGGCTGGTGTAGTTTGTCCTGAGTCGCATATCGGAGCTTACTCATATCACCCGTAGTGAAAGCCTGAACAAGAAGGGCGGATCTAGAAATATTGTATATCGCATCAGCTCTACTAATTTCAGGACTTAATAGTTTCCTTGCTTCTACAGTTGGCATTGGCTGTTCAGGAATGAATAAGACTGCAGTTAAATCATCTGGAACCTTGACCTGAGAAACTATCAGCTCCTGACCATCATATAAGCATATCTGCATGCCACCAAATATTGCAGGAGCCACATTATCCGGATGGCCTTCCCATGTAGCAGCAATATTCAAAATTTCGTTGTCGGATTTCAAATTACCCGCATATGAGTTGGCTGCGTATAGCCCCCCGACCAAAGCAGCCGAACTACTACCCATCCCCCTTGCAAGTTTTATATTGTTGTCACAGACAATTTTCACGGCTGGGGCAGGTTTGTTTATCACACGGAAAAATTCAGCAAATCCTTTATAGACTAAATTTGTCTCATCTCTGGGAAGAACCCCCTCACCATAACCGTTAACATCGACGGATGCATTTCCGTCGAACACCTGTACGGTGTTCCATACGTCTAGCGCAATTCCTAGGCAATCAAGTCCGGGCCCCATATTGGCTGAAGTCGCTGGTATATTTACTATCACTTTAGGGTTCATTTTTGAATCGCTATTATATCATTGCAGGGAAGAATAGAATAAAAATTTGGGATCTACCTTAGTTAATAAATAAAAATCTAAAATACAACATGAATTTGCATTCGAATACTAAATCATACAAAGGCGAGGCTGTTAAAAACCGTAGCCTACGGCTATTAGATTACCCTGAAATCCTTTCAGACCTGTCGAATTTTTCCACATTTGACAGGTCTAAAGTTATGGTTATGAATATGAAACCTTCTTACCATAAAGAAGAGGTAACAGACTTACTTCAGAAAACTTCCGAAGGAAGGTTTCTGTTGGAAAAGGAAGGAAACCTTAGTTGTTCATCAATCCAAGAGATAGGGGATTACACTAAAAGAGCAAGCCTTGCTGGCGTTCTAACAGGGGAAGAGCTGCTCATCATATCTGATACATTGGATACAGTTGAGAACTTAAGAAACGTGATCAGCCGCTATCAGGAAGAATGTCCAAAAGTCTATGACTTATCCAGACATATTACTAACGTTTCATATTTAACTTATTCAATTCGATCAAAACTCACTCCAAATGGATTGGTCAGAGATGACGCCACGCCAACTCTGGGTCTACTTAGAAAACAGGTAAGACAAGCCTACGATAGGGTCACAAACGCGCTGCAAAGGTTAATCGAAGCCAATCAATTAACTGGAGTAATCCAGGATGATGTTATTTCGGTACGTAGTGACAGACTCGTACTGCAAATAAAGTCGAATATGAGAAGTAAAATACCTGGTGTGATACATGACGTATCTAATACACATCAGACGATCTTTATAGAACCTTTCAGCACGATCAATTTATGCAATTCCTGGAGAGAACTTATCCTAGAAGAGGCCCAAGAGGTAGAAAAAGTTCTGAAAGAATTATCTGATTCAGTTGGCCAAGAATCAACGCTTATCCAACAAAATGTAGACACTACCGCTGAACTAGATCTAGTCCTTACTAAAAGCCGTTATAGTAACCACTTGGCAGCACCCATACCAAGTGGATTTTGTCACACAAAACAGAAATGTGTACCCAAAATTTCTATTAAAGAAGCAAGGCACCCAGTGTTAGGAAATGCGGCTGTTCCATTGTCTGTAGAAATAGGTCCAAACTGGCACGTACTCGTCATTACGGGCCCAAACACCGGTGGAAAAACGGTAGCCCTCAAAACAATCGGGCTACTAGCCTTAATGAATCAATCAGGAATACACATATCCGCAGAAAAAGAAACGCTAATCCCCGTATTTAATGGTATCTATGCAGATATAGGAGATCAACAAAGTCTTCAACAATCAGTTTCTTCTTTTAGTTCTCATATAAATTCATTGAACGACATTATTGAATATTCAGACAAAGATTCTCTCGTAATATTAGATGAGATAGGATCAAGTACGAATCCAGAAGAAGGAGCGGCAATAGCTATCGGCGTCATTCAATACCTAGCAGAACAAAACATACACACCCTAGTGACGACACATCACACGGCCGTTGCGGCTCATGCGGAACTCTCAGATCTAATGAAGAACGCCAGTTTCACGTTACATCCCGACACCTTAGAACCTACCTATCAGATAACTATGGATATTCCTGGAGGTAGCTTCGCGATGGCCGTTGCGAAAAGATTAGGTCTTAATCAGAAGGTTTTAGCACTAGCGGAAAAATACTTACCTCATGACACGAAGAATATATCAGACACATTGGATGAAATCCGGCACGAGAGGCAACAGCAAGCGTCAATTACCAAAGACACGCAGGATGCGTTCCTACAATCCTCTAAACTCAGGCAGGAACTACAAGCAGAAATAAAATACCTCAGCGATCATAAATCAGAGATAATTCGCTCATTTCATCAGTCCGCAAAAGATCAATATTATGAAGCGGGGAAAATTTTGGATATGGCCCGTTCAGCACTTTCATGGAGTAAGAATATTGGCCCTCAAAATCAAGATATAGTTAGAGTAAACAGTACCATAGAACAAATTGAAAAAACCCTTAGTGAAAACCCTATAGCTGACACTCTCTTCGATACGCCAACGCAACAAGGTTTCAGTATTAATGATTCTGTGGTCATAAAAGATCTAGACCTAACCGGAGTTGTTACTTCAGTCGAAGAGGGAGCTGCAGAAATAGAAGTAATGGTTGGGAATGTACGGTTAACTGTTGGAAGAAATAGACTGTCGCATAGTCACACGGCGCACATAAATAACGATATTAATGCAAATAACCCATCCATTTCATACCCTCTGACTGAGGGAAATTTGGAACTGGATATTCGAGGTATGAGAGCTGAAGAAGCCTTAATAAATCTAGAGCAATTCCTTGATGATTCCGTGCGAGCAGGCCTAAGCCAAGTAAGGGTTATACATGGAAAAGGCACCGGTGCCTTGAGGCAGGCCGTGAGATCAACGGTCAAAAGTCATCCTTTAGTTAACAGATATGAATCGGAAGCTGATAGCGTAGGCGGGGACGGCTCAACTGTCATTCTCTTAAATTGACCATGTTTACTATTTACCACGCGAAACAATAACCAACAAACACGGCAACACTATTAAAGATGCAAGTAGAGCAAGAAAGATCATAACCGCCGTGAGTTGGCCGTAAGAGGCGAATATTGGCATCGGGGCAAATCCCATAATAGCGAATCCAACTATACTAGATGCCGCCGAAGCGACCAATGCAACCCCTGTACCAGCCGCCGCCCTTTGTATGGCCTCTAACTGACCCTCACACCTATCTAGTTCTTCCCTAAACCGCTGTGTCATATGTATTGAATAATCTATCCCTACTCCTATAGAAATCGCTCCTATCATGGCAGTGACGTAGTTTAGAGCGAACCCGGCCAGATACATAATCCCATACAACCAAGCCACAACAAGACCGATCGGAACAACAGTAACAATGGCGTATCTCAAAGACCTCATTGCAACCACCAAAAGAATAGTTGCGGCAATTATTGCAATAGGTAGAGAGGTGTAAAGAGTTTTTGTTGATTCAGTTAGTTGTTTCTCTCGAGTAAAGGGAGATCCAGTCAATCCGGTCTTATTTATCGACTCTTGATTTGCTAGCTCGGCGATAATGGGGCGCAAAGATTTGCCAGCAGCCGTAACAACTGATTGATCTCTTGTACCTGGTATCTGAAAGGATATAGTCGTTAAGTCAGATCCGACACCGGTGTAGTAAATGGATCCCCCAACCTGATCGGTGGAAAGCGCCAACTTTCCTTCATCTCCGGGAATTCCAAACAAATGTCCGTATTCATATACCGCGATTATTTGTTCTCTTGTGTCAGGTATCCCATCACTGTCTAAATCTGTTAGCAATACATTTTTACTTCTATATATCGTTGATTTTGCTATTTCGTTATCAAGTGTGGTGTTTAACAGGGTAAGAGCATTAAGTCCAAATGTGACCTCTCCACTAGGCGACTGAGCCACATAGTCAACAGTCCTGAGTCTTTCTACAAAATCTGATATGGCTGATAAGGCATTCGGATCAGTTAAATCTCCTGATACATACGCTATCCCAGGTTCTCCTCCAGAATTTCTTACATGTTCATCCAACTTATCCAATCCTTCCACAAACTCTGAATCTGAATCAAAAAAATCTTTAACGTCAAAAGAAGGTTCCAGTTGTGTGGCAAAATAAACCATGCTTGAAGTCACAAATGCGACTACCAGTATGGAAATCCAAACCCTGGATGTGACCAACGAGACTAAATTCACGACTATGGTTGTTGCAATTGATTTATTTTTAAAACTGCTCTCAGTGGCGAATCTAGAATGGCCAACATTCATAAACGTCAACGGTACCTTAAGTTTGATCACGCAAACCGGAATTACTATAAATATTATGAACGACACAACCAATAAAATAAGACCGATCGATGGGTCCAATGCAAGCATGATCACCACTGATATTCCTGATAAAATAGCCACCCCAGCGATGCCTATCGACCTAAAAATATTCCATCGCCAACCAGAAACGCTCAGTCTCGAACCTAGAACCATAACGTCTAGATTCATCGTAGCCAAAGGTACTAGAAAGCCCAAAACAAGAAAAGATGAAATTACCGCTATAGCTGCGGCACATCCAAAATGAATGACAGCTTCAATATTTGAAGATAGATTTGACAGAAAAGCTATCCCGTCGCTGGTCATAGCCATCAGTAATGCTATCAATACAGCCGAATACCCAACCATAAATGACTGAGCGCGTGGCATATGTTCTGATGTTTCCTCTTGGTATCTACGAACGGCATGCACAACAAAATCTACACCAAGAGATATCATGCTGATAGGCACTACAAGATCGATCACTAGACCGCCTTTTAGTCCAACGATTGCTGATATACCCTTTAACCAAATTATGAGAATAGATAAACCAATTCCGGTCAAGGCAGTAACCCAGTAAGACTTAAGGCTAATGCCCACAACAATTACCGCAGCAATGATCGTGAACATTATGTAGATCCCTGCAGACCTTCCCTCATCTTCTGCCTCTAAATTAGCATCGATGGCCACTCCCCAAGTTTCAAACGACACTTCATCGCCAGCCATCACATTTCCGATTTTCCTGTTCAAATGTTCTTTATTTATGACATCAGGACCGCCCCCCATACCTATTTCCAGTCCACTTGAACCCAGTTTCGAATTATCAGCAAGAGCATAAAATAGCATCGCGGGTGAAACCCAATAATCAATCTCTTGACCAAAAACGACTTTTTGTTCAACAGTTGCATCAACCGACAGAAAATCCCTCAATCCTTTTGTAGATTCATTAGAGAAAAGACTATGAACAACCAATTTGATCTGATCGTCAGTTGCGGACTCCAAAGTTGCACCCACCGTGCCAAGTGAAACCTCAATTGCGTTCAAAATAGAGCTAATACCTAAAACATCCGCTCCCATATCGTAATCAAAATACTGATATAGATAGGTTTGTCGTTCCAGAGTTCCTACCGCCAACTCTTCATTTTGATCCAGCAAAATCAAATCTGTGAGATTATTTTTGAATTCCAGTAAAACTTCTCTCGTTAAAACATCACCGGCTTTTCCATCGCGCGGCCTAGCCTCCAAAACATAGCCGGCAATATGTACAGGCGTGGGAAATTTAGCATCAATATCCGACTGCAAATCGTATACCTCTCCAGGAGGATTTGGAGAAGCCTGTACAGTAGGTGCCCATTTGGTAAATGGGTAAGTCAGAACGACTGTGACTAAAATACCAATTAAGAAAATCCAAAAAGAATTTTCAATGATAAATTCAGTGAATTTCAGGTTCCAGTTTGTCATGATTAAAGTCGTATTCCATCTCATGTAAAATACCAGACCTAGGTATCCACCACGGACTGACATTCTGATATTTTGTTTATTTTAGCACAATATCATTCCAGTAAAGATGTTTATATTGCACCAAATACTTTTCGAAAGGATGTTCAAAAATGAAGATAGTATTCATGGGCACCCCTGACTTTTCAATCCCATCGCTTAAAAAATTGCTGAACTCGGACAACGAAATTTTATGTGCTTACGCCCGACCAGACAGGCGAAGTGGCAGAGGTAAAAACAAAACTATTTCCAATTTTAAACAATATTGCCTAGATAACGATATTAATATTAGACAACCTGAAACCTTCAGAAACAATGATTTAGAAATAAGTGTTTTAGAAAATTTTTATGCTGATATTGGAGTGGTAGTCGCCTACGGTAATTTGCTCCCGACTGAAGTGTTACATGCCTTCAAATTCGGTTGTATAAACCTTCATCCATCAATGCTACCTAAATACAGAGGCCCTTCTCCTGTTGTGAGCGCAATTTTAAACGGTGAAACAGAAACCGGGGTCTCAGTCATTCAACTAGACGAGGGAATGGATAGTGGCCCAGTTATCCTTCAAACACCCGTGCCTGTTGACGAAAACATAGACGGCCTCGCATTGACAAAATTGCTTTTTGACTTTGGTGGAAATATGTTGCTTGAAGCAATCTCTTTAATTGAAAAAGGGAATCAAGCATTCACACCTCAAATAGAAAGTGAAGCGTCATACACAAAAAAAATTGCTAAATCTGAAGGTAATATTGATTGGTACTTGTCTGCACGGGAAATCGACAGACAAATCAGGGCTTTCTACCCTTGGCCAGGATCCTACACGCATGTGAATGGAAAGTTACTGAAAATCATGAAAGGGGAAGTCCTTCTAACCGAATCTTTAAGGCCTGGATATATAAAAATCGGCAGTAACGTACAAATAGGAACTGGAAGTGGAGTTCTATTGCCTAAATTATTGCAAGTTGAAGGGAAAAAAATCATGAGTGCCGATGAATTTTCAAAAGGTAACAAACACCTACATGGAGTTTCAGCGATGACTAACTAGGATTCACCTATACGTAAGACCTTACTGAGTCGCATGTTTTTCAATACATAAGTGACTACCGCTGTGACCAAAACCAGAAAAGTGGCGACCACCACATAAATCAACAACAGATTATCCCATCGAACTTCTGGCACGAAAGGAGGAAGGATAGTGGCTCCATAAACCTCACTGCTCATGAAAGGCATAATTACAGCAGCTAGTCTTTGTCCCATCCAACTACCCAAAATCAGACCAATGACAGTAATAATCGCCTGTTCAGCCCACACCATGAACAATAGCTGCCTATCTGTAAGCCCTATAGTCCTCATTACAGCAAACTCAACCTCTCTATGCCTCAGTGACACATAAGCATTCGTGACCAAGGCTATAACACTCAGCAGTAAAACCGAAGAAAATGATATTAGTAATAATCCGTTCCACCCTGATCGAACAAGTGGGTCAACTTTACTAATCGTCAATTCTTCATCTCTATCCACTAGGCCCCCTATAGGATATGGGTTTTCTTTCTTAAGATAATCCACCAAATTGGAGCGCGAGATTGAATCCATTCCATCTGACACCCTGAGCCATATTTCATTTGGAGTTAAATCGCCTCTTAATGTATGAGAATTGGCTATGTCAAAAACCGGATCTATGTCAACAATCACTTGATTTTCCCTGATCGTATCCAGGGTTGAAAAATAATCAAAGCTGCTTTCTATATTGACCGGAATTCTCTTCCCCGCAACTGAGATAGTAATATCATCGCCGACTTTATAGTTAGTCTCGGACAAAAATGATTTAGAAACTACTGCAGGAACTGGCAATACCAACTGTCCTATGTAAAACCCTCTAGCCGTTTCTGGACTCCCTTCAGTCCACGAAAACTTCAGCATGTTTGATACTTCTTTATCATTAGAAACGTGCGATATGTTGTCCCCAAGAGACTTTTTTGTTGCTCCAAGAGTTCCGCAACATTCAACGGATTCAAATGTTTCTAAAATTAACTCTTCTTGCTGTGCCGTGAGAACCGATATTTCATCTATTAAAATAGAACCTGCTAACAAATCCCTCTGAGGGTTTGTTTCAGCAACGGCTACTGACACTAATGTCAACGGAAAAACCGGCTGAAGCTGTCGCCTAGGCCTCCTACTACCAAATATCTTCACCTCTTCGCCAGATAGAGTTACTCCATAGTTTTTAAAATCCGAAGTTTCGAGGCGACCGAAGTCGTAAGTTATATATCTCCCATTAGCATCTTTTACTCTGCCCACCAATGCAACAGACCCTCGAGGCCTATCTGATTTAACAGAAATACGTAATTCAGTGCTTCCAGTGGGAATTAATAACCCCATTCCAGTTGAGTCATGATTTATCATGTCTAGTAGATCGTTGAATGAGCTAGAGGCAAAATCATCTCTAAACCACCCCACATCTCTAAAACTTTCCGGATGAATTGCTAAAACAGTAAAACTCGTTGTTGAAAACTCCTCTGTCAAGTCCACTCCCCTCTGACGAAGAGCCGGACTGGCAATCTGAACATCTTGAACATCGGTATACCTGGATATTACAGGTTTACTCATCCCGATTGAATTTACTGATACGGACTGAAGTCTTATATCTGCGCCTGTGGAGTACATTATCCTGTCTGTAAAACTTCTATCCAGAGTGCCTCCGAAAATAGATGCGAAGACACCTAGACTGGTCATCAGAATCATCAGTAAAGCGAGTCGAGCATAATTTCCAGAATTTCTGGAGATCTGCCAAATACTCATTACAACACTTATGGGCAGAAAGGACCCAAGTAACCGAGCGACTACAGAAATAACCAACGGAAATATCCTAAGAAGTACTATCGCAAATCCTAACAAAACTACGGCCGGGGCTAACAAAAACAAATTACTGTCTATGGTCTCTCCAAATTGACCAGTTACATTGAAGGATCCTTGCTCTCCCAATTGTCTAAAAAGAAAAAGCCCCACAATTAACAAAAGCACGTCCAAATAATATCGAGTAACAAAAGATTTTTCTGTACGGCGAGCCGATTGAATCCTCTGCATAAAAATACTTTTCCTGGATGCTTTGTAAGCCGGTATCAACATCCCAAGAAAACAAAGCCCTGACCCCAAGCCACTCAACAAAAAACTACCGAGTGAAATATCGACGTCCATCAAAGATCCACCAGTCACAGAGCTCAGTACTGGAGTTATGCCTATGAGACTTACCAGTCCGCTAATCAGAAAGGGCCCGAAGATAAATCCAACCCCTGACAAAATGAGGGCCTCCAAAGCAAACCCAATCATTATTTGATACGAGGAAGCTCCCCTACTAAATAGTTTCGAAACCTCGAATTCTCTATTTTCCACTGCCATCGAGGCTAATGAAACGACGTAAAATAAAATCACGGAGGCCACTAACACCATAACAACGCTCATCTGAACTTTTGTAAACTTCAGCCGCTTGGTGTAGTGAGCCAACGTATCCGTCAACTCAGTTTTCATCATAAAACGATCATGAGTTGCCAACAGGCTATCTTCAATCCAAATCAAAGTTCGCTGTAAATCAGACGAGTTACTAACATTGATTTTTGTCGGATTTATATCAAGAAGCCAGCTATAAGTAGTAGTCAAATTCGGAACAACATCCGTTATCAGGGTGAAATATTGGTGCTTGGATACAAAAACAGGTACGGTAGCGGATTTGGTACCAGCTGAAACCATGAAAACATTCTCGAACATATTCCAATAAGGGTCCAAAGGATCTTTCTTCTGAGCCATTTTTCCTATAACAACGTCCACATGAGCAACCGATTCTTCCCAATATGGGACCAGTGACAATCTATCTCCGAGTTTGAGACCAAGCTTTGAGGCATGTTCCTCTAGAACAGTGACATTGACGGTTGTTTCTGACCCGCCGAGCATAGCTATGTTGGCATCTAGTTGGGCATTTCCCGATAAATCTATTATCTTACTGTCAAAACCATCCATGTAGGTTATGAAACTTCTGAAATCATTTTTACCTGCTGTATGTTCATATCCTGGCTCAGTAAGAAAAAATGTAGCAGATTTTCCTCCTTCAACAACGTCCTCCAAATACTCCTCGGTCAAACCAATGTGCCCTTCATAAACAGAATTCTTCAATTTTAGATATTCAGACACACCAGATGGAGAGATGTCCGCTTGTATCAATACATCAACTTGCTCTTGAGGTAAATCTTCTATAGCTTTTTGAAGTGCTAATTCTTCTAAAGCACTATAAAAAACAACCGTCCCGGCTAATACCGAACACGAAAGTAAGACCCCCATCATTACGGCGATCAGGAGCCTCCAATTGTTGAGACTTCCTTTCATCATGACATCCCATGACCAGTTAACCTGATGTAAATTCGTGTGCTTCATATGTCCTATTCAGTTCTGGATAAAACGCCCAAATTTGATATTGATGATTTCCATGTTGTAACCAAAACAATCAAAAGAAACACCACGACAAAAAATGAAAGTCCTATTGAAATCGATATCCAGTCAATGCTCATAATTGGCGGAGGCATGACAGGAAGGCCTTTTGAAGACACAATTACAGATGAGATGACATATGTGCACATTTCCAAACCAGCCCAAAATCCAATAACGAATCCGATCAATACTACAAATGAATTTTCCATCAATGAAATAGTAAACAACTGGGCTTTTGATATACCCACCATTCTTAAGGACCCAGATTGACTTCGAGAGATTCTGTTACTGCACACGATATGTATTAAATACCCCATACATGCCATGAATATAGTGATTGAAACTATAGAATAGATCAAAATCTTCATACCTATGGAGAAGAAAACATCTTTTTTCAAATTTGCCGTTTCTT
>CAYTAN010000005.1:0-5702 GCA_964435605.1 uncultured Dehalococcoidia bacterium | reverse complement strand
TTCATACCTATGGAGAAGAAAACATCTTTTTTCAAATTTGCCGTTTCTTCGTGCATTAGCAATAGATCACTTCCCCTCAAAGATATTTTTTTTCGAAGTTCAGTCGATACAACACGGTCTGAATCCAAAGTAAAAAGCAATTCGTTAGCCAGTCTCGATGAAAGTGGATTGACCAAATTTAAATGAAACAATGACGTATCTAAATCCGTCAACAAAAACCCATTTTCATCTGTAGGGATCGTAGCAAACATCCGAATCTTGTCCACAATTTTTATGACTACAACAAAATCCTTAACTCTTATTAATGAAAAATCTCCCACTGATAAACCCGTCTTACTTAAAAGATTTTCACTTGCGACAGCCGGAACAAATTCCCCAACTCCAGCCCAATACATTCCTCTAACCCCTGAATTTGTATGCTTACCAAAATTAAATTCGATACTCCCGTTGTTTAAAATGATCATATTATCTGAGCTTATTTCTGAGGTAGGTATAATCGCCCAGCTACCAAACTCCTCAAAATCCTCAACGATCGATACCGTTTCGCTGTCCAAGTAGAAAACATCAGAGATCTCAACGGATCCGGAACTGCCAGAAAGTCCGAATCCAGGCTCAAGGAATTGTATGGAGGATAACTTTGACGGCCCCACAACGTCATCTGGTATATCGGCAGTGACCCTAGTCCACTCATTACTCTTGATTACGCCCATACTCAAATTTGTACCTGTACCATCAGCACCAATTAGAACCAATTTAGTGGTCATATTTGGGTAACTATTATCAAATTTTAAATTTAGCCCTATATGAGTAGCAGAACTTGGGATAACTATAGGGAGAACATCTTCGGAGGGAATCAATTTGCCCAGCACCGACTCCATAGGTTTACTAGAGTAATCAGACCTTGACCAAAGTGCCTCAGATTCTCGGTCAAAAGCCAATAGCTGAAATTTGTACCCTGACGACGTTGAACCTGTGTTTGCTTTAGTTCTCATAGCTCTTGTAATAGTCCCAACTTCGGAGTTAGCCATAAGCTTCTGTCTATGTTTTTCTAAAGAATAGTTCGGCCGATAAAATTGATCCAAAGAAGAAGTGATCCTGCCATCCGTCCCTATTTGATGCAATACACTTTCCTTCATACTTCGAGTCATTGTTAGTGAAAGTGTTGTGCCGAATACTAAAATCCCGCTGGAAATTGCTAGGAGAATTATTATCCACATATACTGAGAAGAATCTCTTGAGAAGTTTCTGGTCACAAGAAAGAACCATAAGGGAGCCCTGCTATAAACTTGCCGTGATAGAAGAAAAATAACCATCATGGCAGGCACGATATATAGTATCCATGAAAGCTCAAAGGTAAAAAAATTGAGCTTATAGGGCACCAGCATGGCCATAATTAACAAGCTTGCGACAGATAGTAAAACCGCAGCTATTTCAAGTTTTATAGTCGATCGTATAGTAAAACATATCAGGCTAACAGTTAATAAACCGAAGGAAGCAACAACAAATTCCGGCCGGTCAACATCATTGGTCAATATATTAACCAATGACGTGGTTCCCAACATAATAACTAAAACATAGCCGATCCAATAAATGAGTACCTTGGATTCTCCAGACACAAACCTAATTATCTGTGGGAATAACCTAAAAAATATCAATACAACAGATAATAAAAAAAGAATAGGGGATATCAACAAAAGCTCATTGATTTCCCTATCTTCGCCCTGACCACTTGCCAATACTCCTGCATTCAGTTCCATCTCCCATATTAAAATCAACGAACATACCAATAAGGTGTAGTCCAAATAATATCTTTGGAAAAATGGCTTTTGCCGGTTCCTTGCTCCACCATGCTCTTGAGATCTGACCTTATAATTCCATCCGATCAGACCAGCAGAGATATATACGAGTAAATTCACCCCTGCACTCAAGGCTGCATACAAAAAGGGATCAACAAATATTCTTGCAGGTAACAATTCATTGTTCGTTATGGAGTTGAAAGGCGGTATCAACCCCATCCCAGAGACCAATGGAACTGCCAAAAAAGGAATTATGACTACACAGATCACAAAAAAGATCAGTCCTTCAGATAAGTAATACAAGGCTGGAACTTTTATTGAAAATCCTCGACTCCACATTAAAAGAGAATCTTCATTACGGTTCTTTACTACATATATTGACGTAATGAAAATAAATATATAAATCCCAATTACCATGACAGAGCTTAAAATGAGCAAAGGGACATATGCGGACAACCGCTGACGTTTAGATTCGTTCAACACAGCATTTAGTGGAGAATCTACAGACGCTCCAGGTAACCTAACTGTGATCTCATTAGAAAGTTCATTTAATGAGTTACTTATAAAGCTCCGAGACCTCTTACTTGCGAATTCTGAACCGACTACCATGTTCCAAGAACCCTCAGCAACCGAACCACTATCCAATTTGCCTAATTGGTCGACCAACACATCGTGGTCAGCTATTAATACTACATATGGAAGAACATCCTCACTTCTTATACCAATACCGTCGCGAAACAAGCCGGTACCTGTTTCCATGGGTGGATATGGCATCATGTAATCATTAATGTTTCCCCGCCAAAATTCATCACTAGTATCGACCGGTTCGAAAATACCAACAATCTTGATAATTTGCCTGTCATCATTTCTATCTGTGTTAAATAACCGTCTTGATTGTGACGCATGTGTTTGAATACTAGAACCAAACGCAGGGTCGGCTGTAAACATCGTTCCAATCTGGAAACCGAATTCCTGAGCCACTCTCGACTCTACAACAACTGGAATATATGAGCCATCTTCTGGTTTTGTTAGTGCATTTCCCTCGAGATAAGTCACATGCTCATCTATTTTGGATATGTTCAAAAAATATCCTTGAGTCATCGGACGAATCATTCCATCTGATAGAGAAGTAGAAGGTTCCCGTGGAATATTAAATTCAAATAACCCTGTCCTTATTTGCCGTTGCATGTCGACATTCGAGATTTGAAACGCTGATTTAAATGAATCTCTTACAAAATTATCTGATTTTTCAATATCCTGAATATTGAGTGCGAGAAATGGATAAGTGACATTAGTATTTAGTGCCGCCTCGGAATGATTATCCACATATTGTGCTAATTCAGATCTAAAACTTTGCCTGTCGAGACTATCTAAATAAACAGGAAAACTTGAAACAACTAATACGGAAATTCCCATACCAATCAAAATGATTAAATTCAATTCTAAGCTAAATTTGATTCGCCGAAACGCTAACCGTAAATCAAGCATTAGCTTATAACTGCAAATTTGTGAAGATCACTTTAACTCTTTCTTTTAATAGAAAAGAGTGAGATTTAAGAGATGCACATATGGCTGTTAAATCCTGACGATCTCCCATACTACACCTATACTCTCCCTGTAATGCGTATTATTATGATCGAGTCTTAAGTTGATTTAAGAAGAGTCTAGTTTATACTTAGTTGAGATGATATTGAATCAGAATAGTAAAGAGAAATCGAGATTATGACTAATTCAATAGCCCAGGCGACATATGACATCACCGAAACCTCACTTGAGAACATGGCTCTCAACTTAGGGCAGTTGCCAAACGAACTCTCTGGATTTTCGTTACTAAGAGAGAGTCTGCTAGACAATGAAACGATGGCGGCTCATGGGTTCCCAGGAAACACAGAAGAAAGTTACAAGGATGCTGGACGCATCATCGGGTACCTTAGAGAATTCGCATCCGCTTCAGCCATACCTCAAAATAAAGATGGTTCAGACATTGTTGCTGCGACTGTCGTACATTTATTTGGCAATGAAAAACAGTCTGATCACTGGATGTCTGAGGTATTCATAAAACAGTTTAAAAATAACGTGAATTCTCAGGTTGGTGAAGGTCAAAAGCTGGTAGCAGTTGAAGAGCTAGAAATTGACGATTTCTATGACAAGGCCGTTGGGATAAGGGCCGTACAAGATGGGGACGAGGGCGTACTTTCAACCACAGTAATAGATTTTAGAATTGGAAGAATACTTGGGGTGTCATTTGTTGTGACGGTCGGGGATCACGGGCGTACTGAATTAACCACTATGCTTGGATTGGAATTAGAGCGAAACATCGTGAGAGAGATATTAGCAACAAGATAAAGATCCGCTAATACCAATCATGGGTTGGTGGCAAATCTGTATCAACAGAAATTTCTTCAATTGTATTGACCTCTATGCTCGTAGAGGAATCCCATCGGGATATTTTCCCCTTAACCAACATAAGTGGATTTCTAATCACACTCTTAAATTCATTAAAAACTTTCGGCCAAATTATCAACTGAACATCTGACGTCTCATCTTCAATAGTTATGAATACTATCCCAGAATGACCTCTAGGGTGCTGTCTTGCTATTGCCCATCCAGCTATAACGACTGAGTCTCCCTCATTTTGCGAATACACATCTGAAATTTTAGAAACATCACTATTTAATTGTCCCCTAATGAATTCCATGATATGCCCTTTAGGGTATATACCTAAGGAGTTGTATTCAGCAAGCATCGCTTCAAAATTTGAAAAATCCTCTAAATCCGGGACTTCCGCATCCATAGATAAATTTAAATGCAACTGAGATTCAATAGATTTATTTTTATATAACCCAAGTTTCCATAAACTTAACCGTCTATTTGATTCAAATATGTCAAATGCCCCAGATTCAACTAACGATTTAATCGCATCAGAAGATACGTCAACTCTTCCAACAAAGTCTTCCAAAGAATAAAATTCTCCTCCATTTAAACGTTCTTTCAATATTTTATTAGATCCTGAATTTCCTATATTTTTAACAAACCTTAATCCGATTAATAGGGTGCCCGCATGTGCTGAACAATCTAAAATACTCTTGTTAATACACGGATTCACAAAATTAATTCCAAAGCGCCTTGCATCTTGTTTTATAGCCTCATTAGGATAAAACCCCATAGGCTGATTATTCATTAGGCTTATGTAAAATTCCAATGGAAAATAACATTTAATCCAAGCAGCTTGGTAAGCAGATATCGCAAATGCGTGCGAATGGGATTCAGGGAACATATAGTGCCCATTTATTTTTGAAAATATTTTAATTGCAACTTCTTCTTCAACACCATTTCTGAGTGCTCCTTTAATAAATTCTTCTTTATACGCTTTAATCAAATTTGAGTTGTTTCGTCTAGAAAAAGCACGTCTCATCTCATCTGCATCAGCTTGAGACATACCAGATACATCTGAAATAAGCTGAACTACTTGTTCTTGCCACACAATTACACCGTAGCCTCTTTCTAGAGCACGATGCTCTAAAGGGTGATCATAATCCCAATGCACATTATTCCTATACCGATCAACAAATTGAGACACTCCGCTTTCCTGAACTCCTACACCCGGCCTTATGAGAGCGACCTGATAGGCAAGATCTAAAAGATTACGAGATTTTAGACGTTGCGCCATTTTCAATTGAGCAGGGGACTGAATCAAAAAAACTCCGCGTGATAAGCCTTGATTAATCATGTCGAAAACAGAAGAATCTTCCAGGTCAATCCTGCTCAAATCAATTTTAGAACCCGTATGTTTTTCGATAAGAAAAATGGCTTCCTCTAATTGATCTAGGACTGGCAAAGATAGTATGTCAATTTTGGCAAAGCGTGCATCAGAAACACTGTCTTTATCCCAGTCCATAATATATC
>CAYTAN010000004.1:13459-25257 GCA_964435605.1 uncultured Dehalococcoidia bacterium | reverse complement strand
ATGCTCCCTCAGGGGAGGAATTTGATAAAGCGGTGGAAGAGTGGAAATCTTTGGTGACAGATCAAGGTGCGGAATACGACCAAGTAGTCGTTATTGATGCTGACGATTTAGAACCGCATGTTTCCTGGGGAACAAATCCAGGCATGGTTGCTCCGGTCACTTCTAAAGTTCCGGGGCCTGATGATTATGATGATGACGGTGACAAAGAATCTGTTAATCGTGCCCTTGAATATATGGGGCTAGACGCAGGCACACCTATTCAGGATATCTCTATAGATAGAGTCTTCATAGGATCTTGTACAAATTCTAGGATTGAAGATTTACGAGCGGCCGCCAGGATTGCGAAAGATAAGAAAGTTGATGAAAACGTATATGCGATGGTTGTTCCTGGATCCAATGCAATCAAAAGACAAGCTGAAGAAGAAGGGATAGACATAATATTGAAAGACGCCGGGTTTGATTGGAGAGAAGCCGGTTGTTCTATGTGCCTGGGTATGAATCCAGATATTTTGGACCCAGGTGAACGATGTGCTTCTACTTCAAATAGGAATTTTGAAGGTCGGCAAGGAAAAGGTGGCAGAACACATCTCGTCAGTCCTGAGATGGCAGCAGCGGCGGCTATCAAAGGCCACTTTGTAGATATAAGAAATTGGTCGTAATTGGAGGATTTAGATAATGGAACCGTTCCAAGTATTGAATAGTAACGTCGCTCCTGTTAACAGGGTCAACGTGGATACTGACCAAATTATACCCAAACAATTTCTCAAAAGGATAGAACGGACCGGATTTGGCCAATTTTTATTTAATGATTGGAGGTTTTTGGAAGACGGGACAGAGAATCCTGAATTTGTTCTCAATAAGGAAACATATAGAGACGCGAATATACTTGTAAGCGGAAGAAATTTTGGGTGTGGCTCCTCCAGAGAGCACGCCCCTTGGGCTCTTCAGGATTTCGGTTTCAAGTGCATAATTGCACCATCCTTTGCAGATATTTTTTTCAGTAACTGTTTCCAGAATGGTGTCCTGCCTATCGTTCTACCAGAGGAAACAGTCCAGGAGATAATAGAGAATTCAGAATCGGATCCAGAATACGAAATCATTGTTGACTTACGTAGCCAGAGAGTATGGGATACAAATGAAGACGTTGTGGCGGAATTTGATATAGAGCCTTTTAGAAAACATTGTCTACTTAATGGACTAGATGACATTGGGTTGACTCTGGAAAATGAATTGGATATTCAGGCTTATGAATCCAGTCAATCGAGCGCGTGAGGGCTATTATATTTCGAACTTAGACATTGGAATTAGCTATCACGTCTCTTGACTTTGAACCATCTCCGGAGCTAACTATTCCCATGTCTTCCAGTTCGTCCATAAGTCTTGCTGCCCTAGGGTATCCAATACGGAGTCTTCGCTGCAGCAGAGAAGTTGACAGTTTGTTGTGCTTGCTTGCGAGTTGTAGTGCCCTGGTAATGAGCTCATCTTGGCCACCACCGTTCGGGGTCGTGACACCATCAGAACCTTCTTCACTGTCACCGACTGTATGCAAATCTATTTCTAGTTTTTGAGACCAAGGTGATTCTTTCCAATGTTCCACCAAAGCATTGATCTCATTGTCGGATATGAATACATTTTGCACTCTGGTCGGGCGTGTGCCATCAATCGGTTGATATAGCATATCTCCTCTGCCTAAAAGTTTTTCAGCTCCTACAGTATCCATGATAGTTCTTGAATCTATCTGTGAAGTTACAGCAAAGCTTATCCTGCTGGGGAAATTTGCTTTTATGAGCCCAGTGATGACATCTACGGAGGGCCTTTGAGTTGCTATTATCAAATGTATACCTGTTGCTCGGCCCAGTTGGGCTAATCGGCATATTGATTGTTCAACGTCAAAAGCAGCAGTCATCATTAAATCTGCCAATTCATCGATTGCCACGACGATGTATGGCATTTTTTCTTTAACTTTGGAATTATATGAATGAATGTTTCTGACACCCATTTCTTCCATCGTTCTATATCGGTCCATCATCTCTTTTATTAGACCTTTTAGTAGACTAACAACTTTATCGGTTTCCACTACGACAGGAGTTACCAAGTGGGGGATGCCATTGTATAGCGTCAACTCCACTCTTTTAGGGTCTATCAAGAGCATTTGCAATTCATTGGGAGACCTTTCCATGATCAAACATGAAATTAGAGCATTTAAACAAACGCTCTTACCACTTCCAGTAGCGCCCGCTACCAACAAATGTGGCATTTTAGTCAAGTCGAAAACAACTTCTTGACCATCGGATCCTCGGCCTAACGCGACAGGTAGAGCAGATTTTTTGCTCAATGATTTGAATGCGGAACTGTTCATAACACGTTTCAGGCTAACTATTGAAGGATCAGGATTTGGCACCTCGATTCCAAGTAAAGATTCTCCCATGACTGGCGTCTCTATTCGGAGGCTTGGAGTTTTAAGGGCAAGTGATAGATCTTTTTCTCTTCTTAAGATTGTATCTACACTTATTCGGGTTTTTTCTTCCACCTGGGTGACTATAGGTTTCTTGTTTTTGTCTAATTTTGGCTGCCCATTTTCGTCTTTTACTCGTACCCGTTTTAGTTTCCTAATCCAACCAGGTTCTATACCGTACATAGTCACGGTTGGGCCTGGACGAACTTTTTCAACTTCAACCTCAACTTTATATTCGGCAAAAGTGTTCTTGATCATTTCAGACGTTTCTTTGATTTGTTCTCTGCTGATTCCGATGGTTTCTTCATCCGACAGGATCGCCTTATTTGGCAAAATCCATTTCGATGATTTATCTATCCTTTTGGAGTCCTTAATCTCTGGTATAGAGCTATCGTCTTCCTTTGTTGGCTTCGAATCCGTATATTCAACCGACCAATGAGAATTAAATTTAGCCCCATCTTTTTCGATTTCGATTCTGTCTTTACTGGCAAAAATTTCAGGGGAATCTTCCTTTTCCAACTCGTCTTTTTTGTTTGCATCCTCACTGATAGATTCATTGGGTAGGAAATATCCAAATTTTCCTGCGTTTTCGATCCAATCTTTTCCAGTATCTTTCGTTGGAGTAGGGCTTTCAAAAGTGGTTTCCACTTCCATTTGTTCTAAGTCCCCAATGATGGTGCTCTCTCTCAAGTGAGGCGTCATTATCTCTGGCGGAATATTTGAAGAGTCTGGTTTTGCTGAAACGAGTTTCGGATGCCTTTTAGGACCACGATACATGCCTGCGATAGATTTCGATACGTAATAACATAGTAGGTAGCCAAACACTGCTCCGCTTTTGGAATATGAGAAAGCCTTGGACCCAATTCTGGGTTTTATTGAAACAATTGCCGCAATAATCAACAAAGTTGAGCAGACTAGGGCAACTATCGTGCTATTACCTGTTATAGATTGCACGAACTTACCCCCTAGTGATACCCCCGCTGACTCAGACGTCCAACCAGGGAAGCCATATTCGGGTGTGTAGAGTGACATGAATGTCCATATTGAGAGGGAAGTCAATATTAGTGCTAAGACGTACACGGGGAAGTTACGTAAAGTGGATATTATTGATTTTCTTATTCCAAAAATACTGATGGCTGTTATCCAGATTCCTATTATGGCGACACCTATCCCAGTCCATGAAAGCAATCGTTCTGTCATCAAGGTTGTTGTGTCGAATATTATTGTGCGGAATACATATCCGATTAAGGCTATCAACATGAGCCCAACAAGGCATAAAAAAACTGATATGTGTTTCATGTTTATTTTGAAAGAAGGTATCTCTATGTTCATTTGTTGGTCACTGGTTTCTTTTCTTTTAGCCATTAGTTGCCTCATATAAAGATTGCAACGGACCCAATTGAGGGACCCGCACAGATTCCCGTGGGCACATTAAACAGATCTGCTTAATGTGGTTCTAGGGGAGTGTTGGTCTTTTTTTAATGTGTTTTCTGAGAAATTCAGCTAGGATCGAATTGTTTTGCTAGAAAAGTTATCGAATAATTCAAGGACGTCATTGTTTTCGATGACATGAATGTTGCTGATTGGGATTCCCATACTTGCAGCGATCTTGGAGTGAGCGACAAGGTGACGGTACTCACCATGTATGGGCAAAAAATGTTTTGGCTTAGTCATTGCCATCATTAGCCGAAGTTCTTCAGCGCGAGCATGCCCATTTACATGAACAGTTTCTAACTTATTGTAAATAACATTTGCACCTTGTCTGGATAAATCGTCAATTACTTTTCCTACGGCTATCTCGTTTCCAGGGATAGCATCAGAAGATAAAACGACTGTGTCTCCTTTTTTGATATTTAGATCGGGGTGTCTTTTACGGGAGAGGAGTCCTATCGCCGAATTTCCTTCTCCCTGACCGCCTGTTGTTATGTACATAATTTCATTGTCACGCATATTTTGTGATTCAGAGAAAGTTACTATGATTTGGCCTGGGTCATATAGGTGCCCAGAATTGAGGCATATTTTGACATTGTTAATCATACTGCGTCCCATAAAACATACTTTCCTATCATGTGTGAAGGCAGAGTCTAGTAATTGCTGTACCCGAGATATTAATGAGGCAAAGGTAGCCACAAAAATCCTTTTTTCAGAGTCTCTTATTATGGAATCTATGTTTTTCTTTATGATTGATTCAGATGGCGTGTAGCCTTCCAATTCGGAATACGTCGAATCGGAACAAAGCAGCAGAATCCCGTCACTACATTTTGAGCTTAATTGTTGAAGGTCTGCAGGTCTATTGTCTGCGGGGGTATGGTCAATTTTAAAGTCACCTGTATGAACAATTTTACCAATCGGACAGTCGATAATAAGGCCCATTGAATCTGGTATGGAATGACTGACCTTGAAAAATTGAATCACAAAACAACCAGCAACAATAGGTTGATATTCATTAATTGTGTTCAGGATAAATTGGGGATCTAGATGGAATTCTGTAATTTTTGATTTAACCAGCAAGTTTGTTAAGGCAGAGCCGTATATTGGAACTGGAACCTTTGATGCAAGATGCCCGATTGCTCCTATGTGATCTTCATGGCCGTGAGTCAGAAATATAGCTCGTATTTTGTGCTTGTTATTTGATACGTAGGATAGGTCAGGTATCGATATTTCACGTTTCCCCGACCAATTGTCCTTAAATGAGATCCCACAGTCGATGATAATAGCGTCCGAACCGTATTCCAGAGCCATCATATTATTGCCTATCTGACCAAGACCGCCAATAGGTATAACTTTTAGGATGTGTTTCTGATCTGGATTATTCAAAAAGGTTTAATTGTTTTGTTATATTTGATGCAGTCTCTGTGAACTGTTCTTGTTTTGGAGGGTTTTTTAAAAAAGCAGAAATTCTTTGGAAATCTTGTTGTAATACGACCTTCAATTTTGGGTTGTATAGTGCGGCTGCTGGATGGTATATCGGTAAAACATTTAGTTTTCCAAGTGACGTAAATTTGCCCCGTGCAGATCTTGCATCCATATCCGGGAAGAAATAGGAAAAGGCATGCCTGCCTAACGTCACAATTATTTTCGGGTTGATTTGTGTGATCTGCATTTTGAGAAAGTTCTTGCACGCATCAACTTCTTCTTTGTTGGGATCTCGGTTTTCTGGTGGCCTGCACTTAATTATATTTGTTATGTAGACAGATTCTCGATTTACTTCAATTGAACTCAGCAGTTCGCTCAATAGATTTCCTGCTCTTCCTACAAAAGGTATACCTTGTTGATCTTCGTTGAATCCGGGAGCTTCTCCGACGAACATTATTTCGGCTTTTGCATCTCCGCTTCCTGGAACCGTTTGAGTTCGCGTTTTTGAAAGGATGCAGGCCGTGCAGGTGGAGATTTGGCTTGCTATTTCATTTAGTTCTTGCATTGCCGACCATGAGTTAATAAGTGATCTCTGTTCAATTCGATACTAACAAGTGAGTATACAGTGGTCAATCTAATAAATTTTACGTGTGTACAATATGCCAAGATTAATATTTGTTATTCCGTCAAAACAGGATGTATATATGAAGTCAGTCGGTATATTTGGATATCCAATATCCCATTCAATATCACCTATTTTTCAACAAGCCGCTTTTGATTACCTAGGGATTGATGCTATATATAAACCCTGGTGCGTTGAGCCCGGTTCACTTGAGAAAAGAATTGCTCAACTAAGGGACAAAAATTCACTAGGATGCAACATAACTATCCCTCATAAGGTAGTTGCTAAGCAATATGTTGACAAGCTTGATCCATTAGCGGAAAAAATCGGTTCGATAAATACCATAGTTAATAGGGACGAGGAATTAATTGGATACAATACTGATATTGGAGGATTTATACGTTCACTCGGTGCATACGGCAAATTTGATCCGAGTGGGAAACATGTATTGGTAATAGGGGCGGGAGGAGCGGCAAGAGCAGCTGTGTATGGCCTGGAAAGTAAAGGGGCCTCTTCTATTCATATTGTGAATAGAACAATCGCAAAAGCAAAAGCTATAGCAGATGAATTTCCAGAGGATCACGTTGTTGCAGAATCTTATGAGAACATCAACCATTTGATCAGTCGCAATGATTTTTCTCTCATAGTTAATTGTAGTTCTATGGGAATGAAAGATGGAGTTGCGGAGTTTTTGTCTCCAGTGGATTTTAAAGAAGTGAGCGAAGATGTTTTTATATACGACATGGTATATACCCCCCAAATAACACCTTTCCTGAGGTCAGCAAAAAAAAATGGGAATCGATATTTAGGCGGCTTGTCTATGCTCGTTATGCAGGGAGCAGAGTCCTTTGAACTATGGACAGGTAAACCGGCGCCTATAGATGTTATGTTTTCGGCTTCTGAGAAAGCTGTCTATTCTCGATAGTGATCATCAGTGTGGTCGCGTTGTAATTCATACAGCTTTGTGATGGCCTCTATCGGTGTCATCGTGGATATATCTAGCGATTTTAATTGATTTATCAGGTCGGAATTTTCAAGGATAAGAGGTAGTTGTGTCGGTTGTAACATGGGTTCACTACTACTAATGGTTTTTGTTTCCAATTCATGAAGTAATTCCCAGGCTCGGTTTATTACCGATGGGGGGATACCGGCTAATTTCGCAACGTAAACTCCGTAACTTTTGTCTGCACTTCCTGGCTTGATTTGGTGGAGGAAGGCGATATCCCCGTTTTGTTCAGTAACTGTAACGTGGAAGTTTTCAATGCGAGGCATTTTTTTGGAAAGAGCGGTCATTTCATGATAATGAGTGGCAAATAATGTTTTGCAGCCCAACCTTGGGTGATTATGAATATGCTCGGCGACAGATTGGGCAATTGCCAGCCCATCATATGTACTTGTGCCTCTTCCAATTTCATCCAGTATTATCAGGGATTTATTGGAAGCCTGATTCAGTATTGTCGATGTTTCAACCATTTCCACCATGAAAGTGGACTGTCCTGCTGTCAGATCGTCTTGGAGCCCGACACGAGTGAATATGCGGTCTACAATGCCGATTGTCGCATGCTTAGCAGGTACATAGCAGCCCATTTGGGCCATTAGCGTTACTAGGCCAACCTGCCTTAGGTAGGTAGACTTACCAGACATATTTGGACCAGTAATAACCGCTATTTGTGATTTTTCGTCAGATAGAAAAGTATCGTTTGGGACAAATGAATTGTGACCCACTATCTCTTCAACTATTGGGTGTCTTCCGGAATCTATATTTATAGTGTTTTGAGTAGTTATATTAGGTTTCACATAATTTCGCTCAGTGGACACAATGGAAAGTGCGCAGAATACGTCTGTTGTCGCTATGGCTCTAGCTAGTAATAATAGACTTTCCATATAGGTACCTATTTGACGACAAACATCTTCAAATAGAGCGGACTCAATTTCATAAATTCTTTCGTTAGCACTTAAGATTGTTGTTTCGTATTCCTTCATTTCTGGGGTGATGTACCTTTCTGAGCCAACCAGGGTTTGTCTTCTTATGTAGTGGTCAGGCACAAGTGACACATTTGATTTGGTGATTTCTATGTAGTAGCCGAAGACCTTGTTGTACCCTATTTTTAAATTCTTTATACCAGTGGATTTTTGTTCTTGCTGCTCCAGGGTACTCATGTAAAGCTGTGATCCTAAGGATTCGCTTTTGACTAGGTCTAATTCTTCAGAATATCCCTTACGAATTGTATTACCTGTACCAATTTCAGATGGAGGATCGTCCACAATTGATTTGGTTATCAATAATTCAACTGGGGAAACATCCACATATAAGTCAGTAAGCCAAAGTGGTGCGGGTGTTTTAGCGAATTTAAGAGCCGCTGTTAACTCAGGTAAAATGGTTAAGGTTACTTTCAAAGCCGCAAGATCTCTTGGGGTGGCTTTGTAGGTTCGTATTCTGGTCGTTATTCTCTCAATGTCTGAGACAATCTTAAGTAACTCGTGTACTTTAGATCGTTCAATGGAATTTTCGTAAAACCATTCTAGTACAGATAACCTTAGGTTGATTAGATCGATGTCAAGTGACGGGCTTCCAATCATTGACCGTAATAAGCGTCCCCCCATGGGACTCACTGTCCGATTCAATGTGGAATATAGAGAAGTTTTTCCAGATTCAAATTTCCCGCTGGTAAATAACTCAAGGTTACGCCTTGTTTGGTTATCCAAGGCCATTGTAGAGCTGGTGGAATATGTTTTTAGAGAAGTTATAGATGGTAGGGATTCGGAGTGATTGCTGGAGATATATTGGATGATAGCACCAGCAGCTTTGGAAGCTAGTGGTATTCTTTCACACCCAAATGGTTCTAATGTTTGAGTTGCAAAATGGTTTTTGAGAGAGTCGACAGAATTTTCTGAATCAAAATAATTACTTTCTACCTTGGTGATGTCAATTGGCAAAGAAGCCAAATTGGCGATCTGCTCTGAGGTTGAAGTAATGATTTCCTTCGGATCAATTCTGGATATTTCTGAAGCTAGCTCTGAAAGGCTTATTTGACTCGTATAGAATTCCGAGGTTGTGAGATCGATGTATGCTAGGCCGGCATAGGGTTCTGAAATTATCACTGAGGCCAAGAAATTGTTGATCCCAGAACTTAATAACGAGTCTTCCACTATAGTTCCGGCCGTAGCCACCCTAACGACTCTCCTGTCCACAATACCTTTGCCTACTTTAGGATCGCTAACTTGCTCACAGATAGCTACTTTATAGTTCTTACTAATTAGTTTCCCAAGGTAATTATTAAGAGAGTGATAGGGAATACCAGCTAATGGTATTTTTTCTCCTTTTCCCATTTCTCTTGAGGTCAGAGATATCTCTAATTCTCTCGCTAATATACGAGCATCATCATCAAATGTTTCGTAAAAATCGCCCATTCGGAACAATAGGATTTGATCCGGATGCTGAGATTTTATGTCAAGATACTGCTGTCTTGCAGGAGTAGCCATTGTTAAATTGGACTCCAGTTCGGATGCTTAAATTAGCATCGGATATAAACGGCCTTATTAACTGTATCGAGTTGACAGTCTTGTAACGATATATTAATCATCCTTCCAGAATCGCTCTTCAACGAAGTCGAACCCTATATCGCCCATTCTACTTTTAACATCTTCAATCATTCCAGGATGCCCGCAGGCGTATACTAATGTTTCATCAGCATTTAGATCAAATTTGGAAATGTTTTCTTCCACTATTTGATTCACCCTACCTGTGGCCCCGTCCCAGCCCGAGTTTTTTTCTTCCGCAGGTCTGCTGATAGTTGGGACAAATTTTATATTTTCAGGATATCTGCTGGCCAGTTCTACAAATTCTTTGTCGTACACAAACTCGTCCGTGTAGCTCGCACCTTCGAGCACGTAAAAATTGTGTTCAAAACTTTCTCGCGAATGCATGTAGTCTCTGACAAAACTTACGTAGGGAACCACACCTGTTACGGTTGAGACTAGTAGATGATTTAATTTCTCAGGTTTGAAAGTGAATATACCCTTTGCTCTTGGTCTGATGGTAACTTTGCTGCCGACCTCCAAATCCCAAAGCATAGGGGTAAGAACTCCTCCCTCATGCAAAGGTACTA
Organism: uncultured Dehalococcoidia bacterium; assembly: GCA_964435605.1. Taxonomy (GTDB): domain Bacteria; phylum Chloroflexota; class Dehalococcoidia; order Lucifugimonadales; family UBA826. The sequence goes on along the minus strand of CAYTAN010000004.1, from coordinate 15,215 downwards.
ATTCAATGAATAATTCCAGTAATTCTTCATGCGGGGCGGAGGCTATAGAATATGCTCGCTCCACGCCTTCATGCCCAATGGTGCAGTATTGGCCAGGCTTGAACGTATATCCTTCAGGTTTGGTTAACCACATCAAAGATAGATCTTCTGTTTGATCTTCTCGTTTTACTAGTTCTATTTGCTCTAACTGGGGTTTTTTGAACGGCTTTTTCGTAGCCATAAATACTCCTGATTAATGGTGGAATTCAAAAATGAATTAGACTATCTATTGTCGTTGATCAATTTTTTCGATTTTTACTGGTGTCAACTCAAGCTTGGAAGCGCTAGCCATGGGATTAATATCTTTTGAGGAAACAATGTTTTCTATTAGATTACCGAACAATTCAGTAACTCCGATCATGCCGTCGTGGATACCGTTTACATGGGCAGTTCCCTGAACTTCTATTTCTTCACCGACCAATTTTATTTTTTGCCCTTCTGAAATACCCATTTTTTCTGCGTCAGATTTATTAATCTCTATTATCTCGCTTCGGCCAATCGTGTGCTTTCCTTTTTCAGTCTCGATCATTGCGTCTCTGGTCGCCTCTTGAAGGACTCTGCCAGGGGCTAGAACAAATGGGAATTCTGTACTAGATAAGCTTGAGGTATCAGACGGGAGTGGTACCACTGCAAAAGCGTATTCGGCAGGGCTTGTTTCCGGTTGCCAGATCTGTCCAACCGAGTCTATGGTTTCAATATCCGTAGTGTTATAGAAAGGTATGGTGTCGCGGATTTCTTGAAACACTTCTCTCGCAGATGAATATTTAAAGTCTTCTGATCCCATTCTTTCAGCTATTTGTGACAATATGCGCCAATCTTCATCGGAATCTGTGGTTTGACCTAGGGCTGGTCTAACTGGGTGGATTCTTCTTTCCAAATTAGTATATGTCCCTGTTTTCTCAGCGAAGGTCAAAATGGGGAATACAATGTCTGCGGACTTTGTTAGATCAGATTCGAATGACTCGTGAACTATTAGAAATTCAACTTTGTCCAAAGTTTCTATGAGGTCGTCTGTTTTACTTTGGGACAGGCTGGGATCATCTCCAATTATTTGAAAAGCTTTGATGTCATTATCTCTGATAGATTGTGCTATTTGCTCAATACCTATTCCTGTTGAGGTGTCAGTATATCCCGGTCCAAATCTGGGGTCACATCCCATGTCTCTTGAACCTTGGTCGTTCGCACCGGTTGTCAATGGATATAGTCCGCTTGCGTCACCTTTTATATTGCCAGTGCAAAGCGCTAGATCAACTAATAATTTCACACAATCTTCTTTGGCTGATTTGTTTACTGTTTCCAATCCATACAATATAGATGCTGAAGAGGCTCCACCTATTAACCTTGCTGCGTCTCTGATGTCTTCTTGAGGAATACCTGTTAAGGTCGACACCTTCGACTGGTCGTACTCCCAAATTGAGTTTCTGAAGGCCTCAAAGTTAACACAATTTTCAGTAATGAAATCATGTTTTTCTATGGATTCGTCTATTACTGTTTTTATCAATGCACCGATTAATGCAACCTCGGTACCAATTTTTGGCCTCAACCATTTGGTTGCGTACCGGGTTAGCTCAGTCTCCCTTTGATCTATGACCACTAGGTTTGCCCCTTTAGCTACAGCTTGCTTAATAGGGACCGAACTGACGTTTTGTTCCTCGGTAATGTTGGATGAAACGAGGAGTATTGATTCAGATTTCAATACTTGCCATATATTTCCTGT
>CAYTAN010000004.1:0-13359 GCA_964435605.1 uncultured Dehalococcoidia bacterium | reverse complement strand
AATTTACCTTTGAAACAGGCCATTCCTTGGTTTGCGGCGGCTTCTCTAACCGGGATGGACCGAATTAGCTTGTTTCTCTTACTCACGTCTAGTTCAAGCTGGCATCCAACAGGACAGTGAGGGCATGTAGTTATTGTTTTTGATTCGGCTTTCTCCCACTTGTAATCCCTTTCAACTATTGCCCCAGTAGGACATACGTCGATGCAGGCACCGCAAAACTCGCATCCGGACTCTAGCAGCGATATGCCTTGGGATGTACCTATAATGCTTCTGCCTGATCGCTCTTTTAAAGTGATAGCGCTATCTCCACGAACCTCATCACATGCTCGTACGCAACGAGAGCACACAATACAGAGATTCATGTCCATGTCCCAATAAGGGTCCTTTACTTCTAATGGGAGGTGCCTGTTGTTGTAGGTTAGGGGAGTAGTTAAATCCATCTCCATGTAACGTACTGTATCTTTGAGTTCACAACGCTCATTTTTCGGGCATGTCACGCATCTGTCATTGACAGTTACGTGCCGTAGGCAAACATCTGTGGGCCCACAAAGGTCGATCCGGTGGCAATTTAGGCACCCATGAGGATGCTCAGATATAAGAAGATCCATGATCCCTTTTCTGAGGTCGACTATAGAATCAGTGTTTGTCTCTACTCTCATGCCTTCTGATATAGGGGTGGTGCATGATGCAGGGTTGCCAGGAAGCGCTCTATAGCTTCCATCTGGTGTAGGAGATTCAGCTTTTACTACGCACATTCGGCAAGCGCCATAGGGTTTCATTCCAGGGTAGTAACACAAGTATGGGATGTACAACCCATTGTCCATTGCGGCTTGGATGATCATACTGCCTGGTTCGGCTTGTACTTCTACACCGTCAATTGTGAGGTTGATTTTTTCTGACATTTTTAATCTCCCATAGCGAAATCATTAGCGTAAGGGCGGGTATTTTTAGGAACGATTTTAGGATTTGAACAGCTTCCAGTTGGGCATACTTTGTCCTCAATGTGGGATTTGAAATCTTTTTCGAAATGCGTAAGCGCAGACCTAATGGGTCCAAACCCAAGTTGGCCATGTCCACACAAAGAACCACCTTCAACAGTACCTCCAACACTTTTCATCAAATCCAGATCTGTGGCGTCACTTTGGAAATTGGCTATTCTTTCAATTATTTCGAGTAGATGTTCCATTCCGAGCCTACAAGGGAAGCATTTGCCGCATGATTCAAATTGACAAAATGCGACAAGTATTCTTGTTAGATCCACCGCACAAACTTCGTCGTTTCCGACAATTATTCCTCCGGAACCGAAAATAGCTCCTGCCTCGCGCATTTCGTCAAAATCGATATGAATATCCATGCTGTCCGGGCCAAGCACTCCCCCTAGTGGTCCACCAGTCTGCAAGATTTTGAGGTTGCTGTTTCCGGTGGTTCCGCCTCCCAGTTTGTCTATGACATCACCTAGTGTCATACCCATGGGAACTTCATATAGACCAGGAAGGTTAACATTACCGCTGAGGCACACTATTGCTGTTCCGGTGCTCCGGTTAACTCCGATGGAGGAGAACCAGTCCGCACCTTTTGAGATTATTTCGGGGGCATACGAAAGGGATTTAACATTGTTTATATTGCTTGGTTTTCCCCATACACCAAAAGCTGCAGGAAAAGGGGGTCGGTACCTTGGCATAGATCTTTTGCCTTCTACTGCTTCCATAAGCGCAGTTTCTTCCCCAGCTACATATGACTCCCCAGTTAAGGCGACCTCTATGTCGAAGCTGAATTCAGAACCTAAAATATTCTTTCCAAGAAGACCATGTTTATACGCCTGTTCGATTGCTTTTTCTGTTCTGTCTATCGGGCCATCATGTCCGTGTCTGATAAATACGATACCGTTGCTTGCTCCTGTGGCGTAGCCTGCAATTGTCAGGCCTTCCAACAGGGTGTATGGGTCACTTTCTAGAATGCCTTTATCATTGTAGGCACCTGGGTCGCCCTCTTCACAGTTACAAAGTATGTATTTAGTGGGACCAGGAGAACCAACTAAGAAACTCCATTTGACGCCCGTTGGGAATGCTGCTCCACCTCGGCCTCGGAGTCCTGATTTTTTTACTTCTTCAATAACGTCGGAAGGCTCCAGTGTGTTTAGGGCTTTGTTCAACCCGTCATATCCGCCCAATGCTACGTACTGAAGGATGTCGTCCGGAGCAATATGGCCCCCGTTTCGTAAAGCGATCCTTTGTTGCAGGGCGATACCTGGTATTTCATCGAAAGAGGTTTCTGACCCTATAGGGCCTTCTGAGCCCAAATAACCTAGGGTTCTACCTTCCGGCAGGTTGTCGTTGGACAAATAATCTTCTACGAGTTGGCCTACTTCATCGGGCTGTACATTGCGAAGTAAAATTCTAGAGCGACCTGGTTTTTTTATGTCAACTATGGGTTCAGCATAGCAAATACCAAGGCATCCGACTTCGTTTATATTAGCTTGGATATTTTTTGCCTGTAGGTCAGCTTGAAGGGCTTCCTTTACCCTGAAACCACCGGCAGCATGCCCGCACATAGCGGTCCCGATTCTGATCAAAGGCGTCTCCCCATTGTTCAATTCTTCCCAATGCGATAAAGATTGTGCCTTAATTTCTTCGTATGTCATTTTAATTGTTGGGTTATCTACCTAATGTTTAGAAGTTCTGTTTTTGGTTTCATCTATGAGGATGTTAAGTTCTTCAGCACTGATTTTTCCGTACAATTCGTGGTCGATGCTGACTACAGGGGCTTGTGAGCATGCTCCCAGGCAGGTATTAAATCTAAATGAGAATTCATTGTCTTCTGTTTCGCCTTCAGAAACCAAATTGAGATTCTTTAAAGTTTTATCCAACAGGATAGGTGCGCCGTTTATGTGGCATGTCGGCCCCCAGCATATTTCAATAGAGTGCCTTCCAGGGGGGGTGAATCGGAAGTTGGGATAGAATGATGCCACCCCAAAAACGGCATTAACCGTCTGGTCCATAGAAGAAGCCACTTCTTCTATGGCTTCATCTGGTAAATATCCTAAAAGATCTTGGATAGCTAAGAGTGAAGAAAGTACTGTAACCGTAGGTCTTTTTTGAGACTCTATCGCCTTGCGGACCTGATCTCTCAATTCGTCGCTTTCTAATGCCAATTATGTCACCGTAGTTGCTTTGTAAAAATCGTCACAAGGATAACACAGGGCATAATGTCGGACAATTCAAAATGTATTGTTTTGCAATAACATTTTTGTTACTAGTCTACTCATTCTTACACCGTAGTTGGTTCCTCTGTCTTCTGGGTATATTTGAGATGTATTCGCCAAATACAGATTTTTAATAACTGTTTTATGTGGCGTCAGTTTAGACGAATAGTTTTTTTCAATGATCGGCTGAGCATCTGGTACTTTTTGGTGGAATGCATCTGTTATCCAAGATTTGTTAAATGAGTTGTTTATTTTCATTAAGTGAGGGGTGTATTTATCTATAAGTTCTGTTTTGCAGGCGCCATATAGTGGGTCGTCTGAATTAATATAATTGGAGATATAAAGAATGGTTTTCCCGTTGTAATTGAAGGCTGGTACGAGATTAGTATGTTCTATTATTCCAACAAATGGTATCTCTGTGTCTGCAACATTTAACCAATAATATTTCGTGAACGACCTGTCGAGTACCAAAATTAATAACACTGCTGCCATATATTTGACTTTGTGTATTGAGCCTGAAAAATCGTGGCTGATGTTTTTAACTAGATTTCTGAATATGTGTGATGGGGTGGTGCAAATTATCGCGTCAAATAATTCGATCTCATTGCAATTGTTAGTTGAAATACCATAAACAGATTGATCACTTGAGTGAATTTCTTTAACAAAAGTGTTTAGTCTGATTTCAGTTCCATTAATTTTTGACTTGCTAGCTAATTGATCGAATAGTCTTTTGAACGAGCCTTTCGGGTATCCTAAGGTTTCTTTACTAAGTATGTTTTTTCTGGACGTGAACCGGGTGTTCATTTTGCCCCAGAGCCATGCCATACCCACATCTTCGTAATTTTGTCTACCAAATTTTCCCTGTAACATTGGATACCAAAAATGTTGGTAAGCGTTCAAGTTGATGTTTTTTTTCAACCATTCCACAGCCGTGAAATCTTCTACCGATTTCCAATCCTTAATATTCCTTATTTTAGTTGCAGAAAGTCCGAGTAAGATTCTTTCGCGTAGGGTAAGAGGCTTATATTTTAAAATATCGAAGGGAGTAGAAAACTCGTAAGTGTGTCCGTTGTAGAATGTACCTACGCTCGATTTGTTCCATATGACTTGGTCACCAAGCCCGACTTCTTCCATAAGGGTAAGAATGTCATCATCGCTTGTAAACCAGTGATGATATCCTCGTTCCAGTGGAGTCCCTTGAACCTCAAAAGTGGATGCATGACCTCCTAATTGGTTTGAAGATTCAAATACCACTACATCATGTCCTGCTTTTGATAGGTCATATGCAGAGGTCAGCCCTGTGATTCCGGCTCCAATGATCCCAACTTTCATATAGACGGCCTTTTTGGTGTTGAGCGTTTTTTGTTTGTCGGTTTTGATTTGTATAACTTGTAGAAAGTTAGTCCTTCTCTCAATAAAAATATCTGCCCTAGGACAATTGGAGGCAACATTAAGCAGGCGTGCAAGGTAATTGCGAATACAGATCCTACTGCTCTAGTTACCTTGTAACCAGTCAGAATCAACAGCGTTTCCCTTGCAACAAATTCAAAAATTCCGGTTCCTCCTGGTGAGGCGGGTATTGAAGCAACTATATTAGTAATGCCGGTCATAAATATATTAGCTGCAAACATTTCAAACTGACTAGAAAAGAGATCCTCTAGTCTTAATGATAAACCTATGCAATGGAAACTTATCGCTTCCAAAATCCATATCGGAATGGAAGTGGAAATTACCACTTTATTGGAGCGCCAACTTCTTAGGGACATAAGTCCGTTTATAACATCATCAGAAATATTCCTAATTTTTATATTCATTTCATGAGGAAAATGTGAGATGAGGCTACTTACTATTTTTCTCGAAGTATGATGGAAGTAAGTAATTAATATGGTTACTGCCATAGCAGATATGAAGGGCAGAGTACAAACTAATATTAAGATTTCATACCTGATGCTGAATAAATTCGCTATATCCCTCAACGTTTCAGTTAGGGGAACAAAAGGCCCTGCGATGATTATTAGAAATAAAAGGGTCATTGCGTCTAGTAAGTGTTCCAGCAATATACTACTGAGGCCGGAGCCAATCGGGATACCAGACTTTCTGGATAAATAATAACTTCGGATTATTTCCCCTATTCTAAATGGTAATAAATTGTTGGCCATATACCCTACACACACGACACGAAATAAACTGAAAGTATTGATTTCAGAATTAATAATAAGAAGATATTTCCATCTGAAAGATCTCATCCACAGGCTTACCAAATACGATAAAACAGCTGGCAATATGTATATCAGGTCAATTTCTTTGAAGGTGGTCGCTATCAGGGATATGTCGGTTGTGAATATGAACAGTACTAGGAGTAGTAAAGCTATGCAGATGCCCATTGTGATTTTGATCACTCGACTACTTCCTTTGCAATAGCATAATTAGATGTGGTCAGCGGTTTCTAAGTCTGTCTGTTAGCTGTTTTGAGGAGTCTAGAGAACGCCTATGGTACAGTACCCCATCTTCACTACCTATCTCATTGACTACCCCTGTACGAAAGAACCAGTAATTTAATCCTTTGATTAAAGAAGCATTACCCGTAAAGTAGTCTACTATGCTCAAATTTCGGTAAGTGTATTCTGGAAACCACCATCTGTGAGGATAAGTTATACCTTCGCTGAATTCGTCAGAAAGGGTTGTGTCGGCTGAGATTCTATTGTTCGAGTGCACTAACAATATGTCGGAATCGGTATCGCTAAGGTCTGATGTGTCCGTCAATTGTGGAAATGAGGCATCTTCATGATTTCTCAGATACCATGTCCAAGGCCAAGTAAATCCGCTTGTTTGATCAACGGTGACTTTTACTGGAGCTACAAGAGGATTTTGATTTCTAATGTTTGTGATTTCTTGCGCGATAACTCTAACTTGGGGGGATGTTTGAGTGTAAACAAGCATCTCAACGGGTGTATCCTGATTCTGGACACTGACCGTAATTCCGGTTTTTAATGTTAGCCCGGCTAATATTATTGCCACGGTTATTAGGAATAAAGTGATCGGGTAATCTGAAATTAAATGTCTTAGTCGCATGAACCATAATGCCACTATAGGGATAAAGCAAATACAAAAAAAGATTAATCCGTAGAGTGCCATAGATTTATAAAGTATGATTCCAGAGATAAAGAAAATGGCTAGCGCGATATTCAGAAATATTGCAATCCTGAAAAATAAACTCGTTTCACAATCCTTAATAAACTTACTTGAGTTCAGAGCTTGTATTTTTTCTCCAAGGTATTTGCCAGCTAATATTATGGCTGGCAAAGTTACATTGACTAACAGCCATGGCATTTTCTCGCTGGCCAAGGTGTATAGAATAAAAGTGATTATCACCCAGTATGCCAATAAAACAGAGAAAGCATCTCTTTTTCTAATTAGTTGTATTACGGCAAATGCAGCGAATAACATCGGCAGATATTCATAGATAGAGGACAGTACTACATAGTAATAACTCGGCTGGCCTCCCCTTCCTTCTCCTTGCTGTACTACCCAGTAACCGAGGGACTGCCATATTCCAGACTTTATTCCAGATGTGATGTTGGAAAAAAAAGTTGTGTATGACAACAACCATATTAAGTAGAAAATGCCAGCACATTTTAGCCAAATTCTCCAATTCCATTTGATTCCGACATAGATAGAGAAACTAAACAATCCAATAACAGTCATTAGTGCTATCAAATTACCAATTCCTACAGGCATTCCAATTTGTCTTGGAACATTCTCGTTCACCAAAACAATGGATGGAACGACTAATTCTAAGATGGATGCAAAAGCTGACCATTGAGGAAGAGTCAATGTAAATATCAGTATTAATAGGGATAATTGTCTGTGGGTATCTCGATTTCTCAATTCAACCGATATTGTTTTGATAAATTCTCTGAAAATGTAGAAAATGATTTTTGGGTATGGATCATTTTCGGTATTTACTGCCCAGGTTCTGTTTTTATAGGATCCTACTCCTATTGATAGGATGAGATATAGACCAATAATGCCAGTGATCAAGTAAGACGTTTCTTTTGTGGTATATGCGAGGGCAAGTAAACCAGCGGTCCAGTACATGTTTCTCGTGTGTCCGCTTTGAAGGTATTTCCAGACAGTCACGATTAAAAGAAGTGTTATGACAGCCATCAGGATGTCATTACGGGCAAATCTGCTGAAATAAATCATTGTTGGTGATATGGCAATCAAAAAAGCGGAAACCACGGCACCGTATTTACCGAGATGATTTCTAAGTAAAAATGGCACAAAGGAGAGGCAGATCCCAGCTAAAGCGTAAAGTACTCGTGCGGTGAAGTCATTGTCCCCAAAAATGAAAAATATAAATCCAGATAATTGCATTTGTAATGGTCCGTGCAACATTGGATTGTGAATCAGTCCGCCACCTTGAGAGAAAATCCAGGCATAGTATGCATGAAGACTTTCATCGTGGTGCATTGATTTTGTTTCTAGGCCTGCGAGTCTTAGATAGGAAGATAGAAGCAAAATTATGAAATATGCTGAAAATTCGATCTTGTTAACCGAATTAATAATTGACCTGGTCTTAGACACGGTGTTGATCAAGTTGTTATGGATATTAACTTTATTCAATTTTGAAAATTCTTATACCCATTTCATTGTGAAAAATTGTTTGCGCGAAAAGTTCGAATTTAGATAATTGTTCTGGTGTGTATATTCTCTGTTCGTTGAGTCCTACGTAAACATAGGAAACGTTAAATTCCTCTAAGAGTTGTTTTCTTATTTCCACATCTGGACTTGAATAAATTGTTTTAACCGCGAATGTTCTCTTGTCAATTTCATCAGTATAACCACGCCATTGTGCCTGATGACCTGGCCAGTTAATTATATTTGGTATCCCAGTGCTTCTGGATATTAGCCCAGACTCGTCCCATTCTCCGACTGATTCCAGTATGACGTCCTCAACTGATATGTTTTTTTTCGCGAATTCAATGGCTGCAATTACATCTGCAGGCAAATATGCGAGACCGTCCAAACTTTGTAGGCTTGAATCCGAGGACTTCACTGTCAACATAGCAGCGCTGTAGTATGCGCCGGACAGTATGATTAGTGATCCAATGGTGTAAATGGGCCAATTCAAATATTGTTGTTTTGTAATTTGAGGCAATCCGTTACTCGCCCAACGGTAAAGTATGTATCCGGACGAAATCGACATGAGTACCCATGCGTGTTGGTAGAATTTAAAAATAGTATTCATTCGATTGTTGTATGGGTCACCCAAATAGAACAGTTCTGGTATCAGTATTAAAGTTAAGGACAAAACTATGCTTAACAGAGCTAAAACATCACCGGTGAATCCGTTGTTTTTATATAAACCTATCGCAGAAATGGCACCAATAAGCGATAACCCCGATATAGGCCACGCCCATTGAATCATGGTAGGGCCATTAGAAGAGATAGATCCTGGGAGAAATGCTCGAATAACCCAAGGGATTGCACAGAGCAAAATTGAAACGAAAAGGATTCTTTTCCAATGTGAAGAAATTGGAACCTTGAAAAACACTTGGACAACAAATGGGATGTTTATCGAAAATAGTGGAGCCCAAATGATCAATCCATGTATTAATCTTGTTTGAATATCCGCTCTTTGAAGTCCAGTAAATGAAGATTGAATACCAATCAAGTATGGGGCTAGCAATAAAGATGAAGTAACGAGTGTTACCAAGACTTGGACACCATATTTTTTCCGTAGCCTCGTATTGGATTTCGCAAAGAACGATAATCCGATAATTCCGAAGTAAATGGCGATGCAGACAGGCAAACTCCACAAGTTTATGAAAGAGCAGGCTGCTATCAGCATTCCAACAAAAAAAGAAGGTATTATCACTTTCATATTTAATGTGTTCTGCAGAATTAAAGCGGTAGAGGAGAGGATAATTAGAATTGCTGAAATGAAAAACGGGATCACCATCACGTGAGGATGTAGGTCTCCGAGCATATAACTGAAAAACGGGAATTCACTTATTGTGTAGTCTATGCCCGGACCTGTACAGTTTTCGCCAAAATAATTGATTATCCGAGTTCCTTTGAACCACCACCAAAAATCCGCAGGGTACCAACTTAAGGTTGAGGAATTTTCAAGTGGAGTAAGCCCGTCAAGGCAAATGAATTGCCAAAACCCCCCCCCACCGACTGAATTGTCTCTTAAGAAGGCGATGAGTGCATATAGATTGCCAATGAAATTCAATGCAAAAATAGACCCAAACACCCCGATAATAAGGGGCCGAATATTATTGGATATTTGCGGCCGAATAATACTTATAAATAGTCCATAAATGGCGCTGGCACTTAGTGCGGGTATAGTTATCAGTGCGAGATTATAAGCGTAGGATGAAGGCACAGAAGATAGATTTGCCGTCACTCCAAAAATCCAGTATCCGAAGTAGTAATAGCTTATGCCCTGTCCGGACATCCAAGGGTCCAAGGGACCGCCGGAAGGTGAATTCATGGAAGCATTAAGAAATGCGAAGTCCATCGGCTGTTCAGTGTGATTTATTGAAGGGTCCAAGAATTTTATGAAAGCGAAAATGATGAATACGGATAGGAAAATTACTTCGGAAGCAAGTATGTTTTTCCACACTGGGGATTTTATATTTTTTAGGGATGAAATGTGAGATTTATTAAAAATAAGTGTGCCGATGAACACAGCCGCTATGCAAAACAAAGTCAATTGAGTCGGGTTTGCCAGTCCCCATATACAAAGTAGCCAAGACACGAAAGCAATCACGATCATTGATAAGGGTTTGCAGAATGAAAATCCGCGGTCTGATAAATTTGGGTAATATTTGCTTATATTTAAGAAAGCTATTAGCCCGATTAGTTCAATTACCACTAGCCAAGATAAAAAATAAAACATGGGACGATTATATGACAGCTATATGTTATCCAACCTACGAAGGCTCCGTGAACATATTATCCACAAATGTGTCTCTGTCAAAAAATGCTATGTCTTCGGAAGATTCCCCTGTTCCAACGAAGAGTATTGGAATACCCAACTGCTGAGAAATCGGAAACACAATACCACCTTTAGAAGTTCCGTCTAGCTTTGATAAAAATATTCCATCACACGGAATTATATTCTTGAAGGCCTCCGCTTGTTTTAGACCATTCTGACCTGTTGTGGCATCAATATTCAATAGAACTTTAACGGGTGTAGAATCAGCAACCTTCAACGTTACGTTATGGATTTTAACTAGTTCGTTCATTAGGTTGGATTCGCTGTGGAGTCTACCGGCAGTATCAATTAAGGTAATATTTGTGCCCCTAGTTTTCGCAGCGTTAATGGTGTCAAATGCCACTGAACCTGGGTCTGATCCGGATTTATGGGCGATCACATCGAATCCAATATTAGTACCCCAAATCTTTAATTGTTCTATAGCTGCTGGTCTGAAAGTATCTGCGGCCCCGGCTATCACTGTCTTATTTTGTGATTTGTATAAATACGCCAGCTTGCTCAGTGACGTGGTCTTCCCGGCACCATTTACTCCAAGAATAAGTATGATGACTTTTTGATTATTGTGATCTAACCAGAAATCGGGCATTGGAAGAAGAGATACTTTTAGAATGTCCTTCAAAGCTTTATGAAGTGCATTACTGTCCAAGCTTTTAAGATTGTCAATTTCTGATTGTAACTTTCCAAGGATGATTTCAGACGTGTTTATGCCTATATCTGAGCTGATCAATATGTCTTCTAACTCTTCATAGGTGCTTTGATCAATTTTAGTAGAGTTGAATATTTGCGTTATCTGCCCAAACATCGAGTTTTGCGTTCTATTCAGAGCACGCTTTATCGCGTTGGTGTTATCTCTTTTAAAAAAATTTAGCATACCTAGAGTCTGAAGTCGTCCATAGAATCTAAAATCATTAATTGGATACCGGATATTATACACATATGTAATAATTTATTATAAAATTATTGCGATATTTAATAATCATGATGAAACTTTGGAAATTGACACGATGGAATTGCGAGAATTAAAGAGTTTTGTAGCAGCAGCTGAGACAAGAAGTATATCAAGGGCTGCAGAGAATCTAGGTCTAGGACAACCCACAGTTACGACACATATAAAAAAATTGGAATCGGAATTGTCTATGACTCTTTTTGATAGGGTCACTAGGCCTATTGGCCTGACGTTATCAGGTCAGACTATTTTTGATCTGGTCAAACCATTGATTGAAGGGATAGAGTCATTGGCGACTAAAACCGGTGAGATGGAGACTCGCGGTCCGGTTACAATAGCATCCACTCCTGACATAATACCTCATACCCTATTGGATGTTGTACGGGAATTCAACAGATCCCATCCAATTGTTCAGTTGAGAATAAGATCCGCTACCCGCAACGAAGTAATAAATATGGTGAAGACTGGCAATGTTGATGCCGGAATAATACAACATCCTGAAAGAAGTGATGATTTGGATTTCGAGCCTTTATTTCTTTACGAAAGAGTTTTGATCACCCCTAAGGGGCACGAGCTTTCTAAGGGTGTCTTGGAATCATTGGACACTATTGCGGATTTCCCTTTGATTTTGATGGCTAGACATACATATACGAGAACCATACTGGAAAACTATTTGCAGAAACGAGGACTAGAATACGAGGTGCTGATGGAGTTAGAGAGCATGGATATGATCAAAAAGTATGTATCGTTAGGTATGGGGGTTTCAGTGGGGCCTAAACTGGCAATCGATGAAGATGATTTAGACCAACTTTCAATGGTATCACTCGCGAATTTCCTTCCTGTCGATCAGGCAGGGTTGCTCACATTGCCGGGCAAATCTCTATCCACCCCTGCCGAGCAATTTATATCGGTTATGAAAAACACCTTAGGTTCGTCAGAGTCACACATCACTCAATGATGCCAACGATGTCAGCTTTTACAACCAATCTTTGATCATATGTAGGACGGTTAACACAAGTCACGAGAAATATGAAAGATTTACCAGCATCATGAAGTCTCAGTTTTTCTGCCTTCACGACTTCCGTGGATATAGCTTTATACACATATTTTGAGTCCTCATTTTCCAAAATAATATAGACTCTTTCTCCATCTCTAATCATATCGGGTACGCTCGGAAGATCGTGAAATACGTTTCCTTCCCCTTTGATGGGACTTTCAAGATGACCAAAGTACCATGCTGAGATAGAATTTTCAGGTGCGCCATCAGCTGGTATTCTTCCCACGAAGTTGTTTGGGGATTCATATTTTCTATAGCCGTCAAATTCGACTATTTCTAAATCTCTGACTTCTGATTTGACGTTTAGGATAGGGATTTCAATAGATATAGCTTTGCCTTCTATATCAGCCCACAAAATGTGTTTAGTATTAACCAGTTTTATGTTTTGAGGACTGTAGTTATTGTGAATTGATGTGTCAGGCCAGTCTGAATTATTCCAGTTCTTTGGCAATACCGCAGGGATTGCGTTTTGTTCTGAATAAATTCTCATTAGGACTGCAAAGTTATCAGGGTTATTTTCATTGGTAGTAACGGCTTGTTCTTTTATATCTATCTTCCGTATATTTTCAATTTTGGGCAGCTTTTTCTTTGATTCCTTCCGGATGGATTCAGGAGTACTAATTTCAGGTATTTTAATTATTGAACTGCCGATTTTATTTGGAATGGGTGTGTCAACTAGAGCGACTAATTCCATCGCTTTACTTAAACCAATAGAGGAATTGTTCTCTTGATACACAGCATTTAAACTTTGAATCTGTTCGTGCGAATCGTTGTATATAAGATAAAGTGAACCCGAGGTTATGCTTACTATTGCTCCGATTGTAAACACGACGAAAAGTAATATACGGGTTTGTGATTGTGAGCTAAGCTTTATTCCCACTGATTTAAGATCCCAATCATTAAGTCGATATTTGGAGAAAGCTGGTTGTAAGTCAACTTATTATTGATTTTATAAAAAAAGACCTCCCACCCGGGAGGTCTTTAAATTTAATTTGCTTCTCTACTCTATCGTACTCGTGGAGAGTGAGAGGCCCCGCTGGCTATTGGTTCATTCAGATAAACATCCCCATTCCTGATTTTGATGTTAAATCCGCAACTTGCGTTTGAACAAACCCACGCCTTGTAATGTATTGGGGCGCCTTGAC
>CAYTAN010000003.1:30660-35208 GCA_964435605.1 uncultured Dehalococcoidia bacterium | reverse complement strand
CATTTTTCTTTGAAAGCCTGGCGGATATGGAAGCTGGTGATGCGAATATAATGTCGAATCCGAAATTACCAGGTCTAATGGATATGCTGGAAGGTAGTCCGACGAGAGTTATATCTAGAATCCTGCACAGAAGGGGCTTCTAAAAATTTAACCAGGAGTGCGTAGCTTTATTAAGAAAGTATCAGTTTTTTCTTCAAAATAACGCACGCACTTCTATGGATTTCTATTTCCGCACCCAATAGCTGTTAAAATTGGGTGGCGCATCTATTGGAAAAGGGATCTGCATGAACAAACTGCTTCTTATGGGCCTCCCGATAATGGCTCTTTGGTTTGTGGTCTTATTACTGCCCTCTGAAGCTGGGTCATCCCTTACCGTCCCTCGTCCACCAGTAAATGTCACTGTAGAATCAGGAAATGGCCGAGCATTAATATCTTGGGATGTTCCTCCCGATGCAGCTAGCACCCTACCTGGAGATGGTGGTTCAGATATAACTGGGTATAAGATTCAAAGCTCCCCTGGAAGCATGGAAGTAACGTCATCAACGAATAACGTAACCTTCACAGGCCTGACAAATGGAGTGGCCTACACATTTACTGTTAGAGCCACTAATTCAATAGGTGACAGCGATTTATCTCAGCCTTCATCATCTGTAACTCCTGCAACTGTACCTAGCGAGCCCAGAGACGTCATGGCGTTATCAAAAGATTCTTCAGCATACCTTGAATGGTCCGCACCCAGTTCAAACGGGGGAAAAGCCCTGACAGGTTACTCAATTTACGTAGGAATCGTTCCTGAAGTTGGAGTCGAAGCTACAGATTGGAGAAACGACCTGACCAAGACTGTTGGATTGAGTACTTCAACCACGGTGGCTGGGCTTACTAACGACACCGTCTACATTTTTGCAGTAAGAGCGACAAATAGCGAAGGGCATAGTGAAAAGTCTGATGAATCAAATGTCATAATTCCGCACTCTCTTCACGAACACAACGTCGGCCCAGAATTGACAACAACGCTTTCCACTGGCCTTATGACGAATCTGGCTACCACCACTTTATCAATAAACATTAAAGATGGAGATTTCCGTAGGCTAACAGTTACACACGATAGGGAAGGCACCAACAAAACGCTTTCGTTGCTGACCGCATATTACGTAGACGAGTACGCTGACCATTCCGACTCCAAAATATCCTATACTGGGAGTTCGACATGTGGTTGGAGTTTGAAGTGCGCTGATGTGACGGTGGATGTAGCGTTGGTTGAAGGCTTAAACACTGTTACATTGTCAGCAGAAGATTACAGTGGAGCAAAAACGACCGCAACTTATGGAATTATAGGGGATTACACTAAGCCAAGCGGAGAAATTTTGATCAAGCCGGTTTTGTCCAGCGGAGAAGCCGTGATCGGAGATCATTATTTTCTAGTCGCTTCAATAGCGGATACCAATAGTTATTCAACCACCGCATCAGGTATCGATTCCGTTACTGAAGTTTCCACCAGTAAACAAATGAATCCTGTTAACCAGTTCTCAGACCTTGTTATTCAAACCTTCGCACTGTCTAAAATTGGCTCGAAAAACACTACCCATATAAATTACTCAAAAGTGGAGAGTGGACTCCCTGTGGGCACCAACACGTTCCAAGTCATCGTTCGAGATCTAGCCGGCAACGAGACCACTTTAACCACGACAATATCAATCAAATCTGCAAGAAGTAATCGAAATTTCTTTCTATTTCCAGGCAACAATTATGTTGGCCTTGGTTTGATACCAGATGACGGGAATTTTTGGACAGCTGATGACGCTTCAATTGACCGTCTTATGCGATATGACATTTCATCTTCAGTTAGCACAGGTTTCAAGGAACATATTATAGACAATGGTGGTACGCTGGTTACTCTGGCAGACGTGGTTGACTCCACATGGGCATATAGCGTCGGAGGGACGTTTCTGGTTCACAGCACAAAAGGATCTGCAAAAAACACTCTGACTAAACTGCATCCACATCAAGGAATGATTATGTCAGCGCTCGGTGAATATCAAGATGGTACCGTCACGAAATCAATTTTCAAACAGGCAACCTATCCTGGGTCTCAGGCGGCTACAGATGTTCCAATAGTATTTAATATAAAAGGTCTTTTTGTACAGCCAGGAGAAATACCGCCAGGTAAAACCTTAAGAGTGGGTTATAACCTATTGGCGCCGCACGCCATGGGTAAGTCACTGTTCCAGGAAGTAATGAGGGGAGCCTTGATACCGACGCCACTCACCACACATGCCTCTACTATCGTCAACTCATTTGAAATGGCATCAACATCAAACAGCACTGTAAATTCCACTGTTACACGGAATGACTCTCAATTTGTCTATGAAGGGGGATATTTGGACCCGATAATGTCCTACTGGGTCTACGTATTCGACGATCCTTCAAATAACTCGACCAACATGTTTGGCGACCAATTAGGTCCGACCATCACACCGTGACAAACCTAAAAGCGTCATTTTATAACAGATTTTGGCTGATGCTTATCCTTTCCATTGTATTTTTAGCCTTTGTATTATTTATCAACCTTGCAACACAAAATGAATCCTCGAATTTGGGTGCCTTTCCCAAGCCGCCTCAAGTTATGTACGGAAAGATATTTTTTCAAAACGGGTCATTAGTGCCAAAAGGTTATCTAATTGAAGCACGTGTGAGCGGTATCCACTACGCTCAAAAAGTGAACACTTTAGGTGGATATTCGATGGAAACTAGAACCCATTCCGTTTCAAATGGATACAATTATGGCGTCTCAGAAAATTTTCAGATTTGTGCTGACAATTCGGCTACGCTCAGTGCTATCGAAGGCGCTCAACAAGACGATCAAATCGAATTTTACATTGAAGGCACCCAAGCCACAGTCATGAGGCCAGGAATAGATGAAACTACTCGTTCATCAATTCCTTTCAATAGTGGAACAGTCGTTAATGCTGACATATATTTAGCTATTAACTCCTTATCAGCCGGTTCTTTTACCACCGACAATATAATCAGCCCCAATGTCTGCGAAGATATATGGGGGACTCCCACTGCAACTCCTATTGGAACAGCCACACCGACACCGACCAGGACGCCTAGGACGGCTGCAACATATGTGCCAACTGCGACGCCTCAAGGCCAAAATGGTGACTCCGGTAATAATTCCACAAACAATGGCGGCAGTACTGCTTCGGCTTCCGGTGGCAGTGGGGCTGGTGGCGGTGGCGGTGGCGGTGGTGGATTTACGGTTCCTTCTACTTCGACACCTGTATCGGCTGCACCAGTTACAGTGGCAGTGCTGAAGCCTGCTAAATCATCACTGATACCCCCAACCCCAACTCCCATCATAAAACCTACAGCTACTCCCTTTATTGCCCCGACAGCAACTCCCGTTCTGGCTCAAATTAAGCGTGGAAGTCCTGTTCCCATAAACATTCCCACCGAGTCATCTGATGAAGAAAATGGTGACATAGATCCAACACCATCACCTACGCCATATCCAACAAGGACACCGGAACCCATTGAAATAACTCAGCAATTAATCAAAAATGTTGCCAGTGTTACTACTGAAGAAGCGCTAGACGTTATTGAAAAGGAAGATGCAGAAAACGTTGCAATTGTCATGGAAGAAGTTGCAGTATCCCAGGCTGCAGAAATTGTTGAAGAAATAGATTCCGATAGGGCAGCCGATATAGTATCGCGAGTCGAATCAGAAAAAGCCGCCGCAATTGTAGAAAATGTCGACTCTCAAAAAGCAGCTGACATTGTTGGAAAGGTTGAATCTGAAAAGGCTGCTGACATAGTACAGTCAGTAGATTCTGCTAAAGCTGCCGATATCGTATCGAAGGTCGATACAAAAAAAGCCGCCGCAATAGTGGATAAGGTAGAGGCTACCAAAGCTGCTGAAATAATAGGCGACGTTGATGACGAGAAAGCAGCTGATATTGTGGAAAAAGTTCAAATATCAAAGGCCGCGGCCATCGTTGAGAATGTCTTGGCTAGTAAAGCTGCTGAAATCGTCAAAAAAGTGGAAACTGTGAAAGCCGCAGAAATAGTGTCAAACGTAGAGTCTAGTAAGGCCGCAGCAATTGTTGAAAAAGTAGAATCGACTAAAGCTGCTGAAATAGTTGAGAGGGTCGAATCCTCCAAGGCCGCTAAGATAGTATCTGGAGTAGAAACAGTCAAAGCTGCAGAAATAGTTGAAAAAGTAGAATCGGCAAAGGCCGCGGAGATAGTACAAAATGTCGGTTCTTTCAAGGCTGGAGCGATTGTCGAAAAAGTAAACACCATAAAAGCTGCTGAAATCGTTGAAAAGATAGAATCAGCTAAAGCAGCAGAAATCGTGGAAAACCTCGGGTCTCAAAAGGCAGCTGATATTGTTAAATCTGTTAGCACCAATAAAGCAGCGGATATTGTGAAGTCAGTTGAATCCAGTAAAGCAGCAGAAATCGTAGAGAAGGTAGAATCGGGTACAGCCGCTGGCATAGTGGAAAAAGTTGAGTCTAAAAAAGCAGCCGAAATTGTCGAAAAAGT
>CAYTAN010000003.1:28151-30560 GCA_964435605.1 uncultured Dehalococcoidia bacterium | reverse complement strand
GAGTCTAAAAAAGCAGCCGAAATTGTCGAAAAAGTCGAGTCTAAAAAAGCAGCCGAAATTGTCGAAAAAGTAGAAATAAAAAAAACAGTACAAATTTTGACCGAAATCGGTAACTCTCAAGTTGGGAGAATCCTTGATGCGGTGACATCAGGAAAAGTGTCGCAAGTTGTGGCCGGTATGGAAGAACAGACATTGGTAAAGAAA
Organism: uncultured Dehalococcoidia bacterium; assembly: GCA_964435605.1. GTDB lineage: Bacteria > Chloroflexota > Dehalococcoidia > Lucifugimonadales > UBA826. The sequence goes on along the minus strand of CAYTAN010000003.1, from coordinate 30,356 downwards.
TTACCTGAAATGACGGCATCTAAGATGTTTGGAGTGTCTTCTGTAGTGTTGCTGAAAGCTCTACCAAATGTCTCATCAGAGCAACTTGTGTCAGAAGTTCAACCTATGAAAGATATTCGTCTACCAGAACCTATTCCATCCATTCTGTCCGAAAATAAAGTTTCCTATAGTGTCCCCGTCACAGTCATACAAAACTGGACCAAACTCGTGGGCAGTCCCAGACCAATAGAAGAAATCCTGGTCAGATTTAACAAGGAACTACCAGATGTTCAAATTCTAATCGAGAGTCTGGAGGCACCAACTCATGAAATGAATTCAGTATGTGAAGGATTTGCAGTGTACTCCTCATTCAGAGCAACTTTGAAGAATGCTCATCAAAGCAGTATTAACACTGCCCATCTGAAAGTTTATGTTGAAAAAGAGTGGATGATAAAACATGGTATTCACAAATGGTCGATTTCAGGTCATGTTTTTGATGAAGAGAGCAACTCATGGACTCAATTTCCCTCAAAAAGAATTTCAGAGGATGAAGCGAATATTTATTACACATTTTCTCTTCCAAAATTGGGGGAATTAGGTATTTCCGGCTGTAGTTCAGTTCCGCCTAGCAGATTCCTTACCAGAGATCTTGGTTTTACCCTGCAAAAGTCCGAAACCGGGCAAAGCTTGCTGGTAAAAGCAACCGTGGAAAATATCGGACCAGAGGATAGTAATTATGTCTCGGTCTTGTGGGTCAACAAATCAGCGGAGATGAGTCAAACCATTTTTGTCCCGGCCGGCGAAGCTGCTCAGATAGAGTTTGAATGGATTGCAGAGCCAGGTCTTCAAAATATAAGAATTGACCGTCTACAGGGTGACATTCAGATCAAGCCATTACTACTGAGTCAGCTTTCTGCCGACGGTAGGTTGATGTCGATTTTGATTTATTTTTCCGTGGCGTTAGTGTCTCTAGGTCTCGGTATCCTTGGATTACGATTTATGATGACAAAGAGACCGAGATAGGAAAAATATATTCGATTAACTTTGCCTAGGCGTACGATCCTGCAGCATGACCAGAGGCCCATGCCCAGTGGAAATTGAACCCTCCGAGTTGGCCCGTTACATCTAGAACCTCTCCTATAAAATACAAACCTGGATGGTTTCGACTCTCAAATGTTTTTGAACTGATCGAATTTGTGTCCACTCCACCAAGAGTCACTTCGGCTGTTTTGTATCCTTCAGTTCCGCTGGGTTTTATTTCCCAGGCTCGGAACATAGAAGTCAGCTCTTGAACTTTATGAATAGGTATTTTTCTCATGGGGGTGGTTTTATATTCTGACCACCACTCATTCTCTATGTAGCTCACAAATGATCTTGGTAAAGAACGTCTCAAACAAGACCTTAAAAGACTATCAGGAAAATCCGCTAACCAGCTTTTAAATTGTGAATCAAAGTCATCATCGGGCAACAAATTGATGAAGATCGGATTATGTTTATTCCAATAATTGGAAATTTGTAACACCACGGGACCGCTAAGTCCTTTGTGAGTAAACAGAAGAGATTCTCGAAACATTTGGCCGTCACACGTAATTTCAGCATCCATGGAAACTCCCGCAAGGTTTTCCAAAGCTCCTTGAAGCTCACCAGTCAAAACGAATGGAACCAACCCTGCGGAAGTAGGAATGTGACCAATATCGAAATCTTCAGCTAATCTATAACCAAAAGAACTTCCTCCCAGAGTCGGAATAGAAAGTCCTCCTGTGGCAACAATCAAAGATTCGCAAGAGTACTCAATATAGGTATTCTTATTCCCTTGTACCCTACCTCTTACAATAAAATCGTTTTTGACCTTGTTGGTTTCATAATCGGCGCTCGCTCTATTCACTTCATGAGTATCAAAATGAGTCAGAATTTCTATTCCTGCGGCCTCACACTCAACCAACAGCATATCCAAAATTTCGCGTGAGGAACCAACACAAAACAATTGTCCGTGTTTTCTTTCCTCATAGTTAATATGATGGCTCTCAACTAGACGAATAAAATCTTCAGGTATGTACCTGCTGAGAGCAGATGTAGAGAAGCGAGGGTTTTGAGATACGAAATTCTCAGGTGTGACGCTTAAGTTTGTGAAATTACATTTCCCACCACCTGACATCAAGATTTTTTTGCCCGGCATATTACTTTTTTCAACTATTAGAACTTTACGGTCTCGTTGACTCGCAGACA
>CAYTAN010000003.1:24206-28051 GCA_964435605.1 uncultured Dehalococcoidia bacterium | reverse complement strand
GAAAACATTATTTCATCTACGCCAGCCTCAATAAATTCCCCGACTCTCTGGACTATATAATCACTAGAACCAGCGAGAGTGCCTGGACCAACGTTATTGATGAATTCCTTATTTTGAGATTCATCTGTAGATAGATTTACTGGCATAGATATTGTGAATTTTATTTCGCTAGGATCCCTATTAACTGACTCACAATGCCGCTGAATTACGTCTACTTTATGGAGGAAAAGTTCGACACTCATCCCACCTAATTTGGCATTTTCCGGCTTACCGACGGCAAAGCCGTCAAGATTCCATATGTCCCCGTATTTTGCAAGTGTTTTAAGAGTTCTTTTTTCTCCCATACCACCCACCATAATGGGTATATGAGGTTTTTGGAAAGAAGGTGGAGAAAGAGGTGCCGCTTCCAATTTATAATAAGCGCCATCAAAATTTACGGGTCCGTCACCTTGTAAAAGGCTCCTTATTAAATAGCAAGATTCTTCGAATCTGTCGGATCGTTCCTTTAGCGTTGGGAAACTCCAACCGTACGCTGTATGTTCTCTTTCAAACCATGCCGCGCCATGACTGAGAACGAAGCGCCCTCTAGAAATTTGGTCGATTGTCGTAGCCATTTTTGCTACCAAGGCTGGATTTCTGTAAGTGTTGCCATTGACCATATGACCCATTCTCAGTTTGGTGGTTAGAGCGGCCACTGCGGAAAGTAAGGACCACGATTCAAAGATTGGCTGGTCTTCTCCTCCTTTCCATGCTGACGGTGGGATAAAGTGATCGGGAAACCAGACGCTATCAAAACGCCCTTTTTCCATGGTTTCGATCGCTTTCTCAATACTATTCCAAGTTGTCGTATAGCTGGCTATTGATGCGCCAAATTTCACTTTACCCTCCGTATCAAACATAAATTTCAGTCAATTAGTCTATCTGGCAATACCAAAAGCTTCAGCTTTAATATCATCTTCCGAATCACTGGCCATAGATTCTTTCAGGTCCATGATCAGTGCGGCTACTGCAGTCTCAATCCAAAACCATTGATGCAATGCGTTTACGTTCATTTGTACGTCAGTTACCATCTTTGATTCAAATGTAAATGCTTTGAGATCATCAACACAGTACCGGAGAAAGCGAGCGACACTTACCTCTTTAGGCCTTTGGGAACAATCTCGAACCTTACCTCTAACAAAATCAAGTAAGAACTCAACCAGTTTGGGAAATTCTGAGTAGTCCACCTTACTCAAACCAACGGCAGTGCGACCATCATTTTGCTTCAACCATGCCTCATAATTATTCATAGCAGCTTTAATTTCATCTTGAGGTCTAATCCCGTTTTGTCTGGATGTGTTTTTTACTTGAGATCCCTGCACTATGGGATCAGAAACAGTTTCTACCTTAAAATCTGTTAAAACAGGTCCTTCGGAGTTTTCCAGTAGTTTGAAAGCAGACCTAAGTACCTCATGCTGAAATTCAGGGTTATTGGATTCTCCGAGGGTGTTACCAAAGTTGAATGGCACTGCCAACATCCTCGGCGGTTTAACTTTCATGGCGTGTTCCTTTAGTAAAACGATCCCCGTTGTTGTCAGACCCGCTTTTTCAAATATTCTGGCCAACTCACTCACGGCGTTGGAACATGCAGGTCAAGTGGGAACCAAAAGTACTACGTCGACGCTTTTATTTTTTAAATCTTTAGCGAGTTGCGGACCAAAATGCTCAACCAATTGAGACACATCGCTAAGAGCTCCCATGAAGGAATAGTAATCATCCGAGAGGGATCCAATTTCCCCACGGACCACCAATTCTTCAAGCCTATTAACTGGGTAAGTTATATTGATATCTCTAAACGTCTCAGTACGGTCAAAACCTATACTTGTGTGGCTTTGAATTATATTGGCAGGATTAGTAGTCCTTGGAATAATTCGGTAAGAAGTATCCCCACCAACAAATGGTCGGTCTTCCCGAACATGGAACCCTGCTGTGCTCACGAGTGCGACCTTGGACTGTGATAAAGGCTTTGTCATTGGAGTCCAAGGAGTATCTTGATATTCGTTGCAGGGCCAATTCAACATCCTTTTCTGCATACTCTTACTAAGTCTTTCCATGATTGGCATTTTGATTACCTTTTATGCAAAATAATATCCATGTTTTTTTACCACTCAACCGATGTTCGATAGTATCATGTCACTGAACTGATGGGTGAAAAATTAAGGCATAAGCTTAATGTAGAACCTATTTATCTAACACAAATTCTTGAGGTGTTTTGTCTTGATAAGTCTTAAACGCAATTCTAAAGGGGTTCTAGCCAAGGCCACGGGATTGAGAACCCGAGCTTCTTCAATTTACAAGCCGGGTCAGGAAGAGATATTTAAAGTAAGTAGAAGTAAATTTAACGATTTCTTAACCTGCCAAAGATGTTTCTATCTGGATAGAGTTTCAGGCATTGTTTCTCCAGGTACACCAGGCTGGACTCTTAACGAAACCACGGATCTACTTCTTAAAAAGGAATTTGACGCTTGCCGAACAGCAGGAATACCCCATAGATCTTTCGAGAAATACGGTTTGAGTAATGTTGTCCCTTTCGATCATCCAGAAATCGACGACTGGCGTAATTCTCTACACAAAGGTATCGCTTTTCAGATCCCTGAAACCAATATTATCCTTCACGGAGGGGTTGATGATATCTGGTTTGATCAGAATACGCATGAAATTATAATCGTTGATTATAAATCCCAGGCAAATCGATGGGATGTTACAACTGAAAGTTATTTGCGAAACGTTTATCATCAGTCTTACAAAGTGCAAATGGATGTCTACGCATACATTCTGAAAAATATGGGTTACGACGTAGGATCAACTTCCTATTTTTATGTATGTAATGCCAATAGGGAAGCTGAAGGCTTCTTTGGAATCATGGAATTTAAGGAAACTCTGGTTCCATATAATTGGGATGACTCTTGGATCGAAAACAGTTTGAACAGCATGTTCGCTGTTCTGAATGATTCAGAACCTCCGACCAGTAATGAATCTTGTGAGAATTGTGCCTATTCGATGCAAAGAGCTGCAATCGGTTTTTAAATGATCACCAATGAAGAAATGGAGTAAATTTTTGACTGAAAAAGGGATGAACGCACTTGTCACTGGTGGTTCTCAAGGAATAGGTAAAGCAATCGCGCTAGATCTTGCCCTAAACGGTTATGGAGTCGTGGTGACTGCAAGAAATGAGAAGCTACTAAATAAAGTATGTGAGGAAATAACATTACTTGGTGGAGTAGCTAATTACGTTTATGCTGACATCGGTACGGACAAAGGGATCGAAAGAATCACCAATTTTTTGCAATCGGCCAACTTAAATATAAACGTCCTTATCAACAATGCAGCCATAATCCATAAAAGCACTAGTTTGGTTAACTTTCAAATGGATGAATGGGAAAGGGTTGTACAGGTAAATTTAATTGGAGCGGTAAAAATAACAAAGGCCCTATTACCGACCATGATAGAGGCAAATTACGGAAAAATAATAAACATTTCCTCAATAGGCGGACGTAAAGGGGCAGCAGGGAGATCCGCGTATCGAGTTACGAAAGCTGGTCTTATCAGTTTTACAGAGTCGTTGGCTGCGGAAGTCAAAGACCATGGTATAGATGTAAATTGTATTTGTCCGGGGAGTGTTCTGACTGAAGGCTACGTCGATGCTTTTGGTGAAGCTTCAAAATCAAATCCAAACATGATGGAACCGAGCGAAATCGCTAAATTGTGTTCTTTTCTGGTAAGTAATGAAGCATCTTCAGTCACCGGTGCTATTATTGACGCCTTTGGCAAGTCGAACCCGTTATTTAAAACATAGAATCTGTGCA
>CAYTAN010000003.1:0-24106 GCA_964435605.1 uncultured Dehalococcoidia bacterium | reverse complement strand
CCGAGGTTAGTAAAAGGGGAAATGATGTACGGAACGGTATTCACTATGAAGGTAAAAAAGGGTCACGGTGAGGAACTGATTAATGCGATAGAATCCGATGAGTATCCGCCCGGAATGGTCTGCTGGTTCTTACTTGATCCCGATAACTCTTCTGAAAGTATGACCGGGATTGCAGTATTCAAGGACAAAGAAAGTTACATTGCAAATGCTAATCGCCCGGAACAACATGAGCAATACATGAAGATTGTGGAACATATAGAAGGTGAGCCGGACTGGACTGACGGGGAGATTGTTCAGGGTGGAATAGCCTAAATATTATCTGACGAAATTTATAACCATCAGCTTTATGCTAATCACTAAGCAAGGGACTAGAGGAGAATTAAATGGTAAGCGAAATTGAAAGAAATTTTATAGATACTCACCCGCTTTCAGCTTCCAAAGCAGAAAAAGCAAGATCCTTATTCCCTGGAGGGGTGACTCATGATTCAAGAAGGCAACATCCCTTCCAACTTTATTATACGCACGCTGCAGGAACCCATAAACATGATGTGGACGGAAACGAATATATCGACTTCTGGAGTGGCCATGGTTCTTTGATTTTGGGCCACTCCCATCCGGAAATAGTCCAATCAGTTCAGCAACAGATGTCTAAAGGAACACACCTCAGCGGTTCAAGTGACCTTGAAATGGAGTGGGCAACACATGTGATTGACTTGATACCTTCCGCTGAGAAAGTACGCTTCCATAGTTCTGGTACAGAGGCCGACATGATGGCCCTTCGAATGTCTCGTGCATATACCGGGAAATCCAAGGTAATAAAATTTCAAGATCATTTCCATGGCTGGAGCGATTATCTGGTGGCAGACGGAGATGGACTTGGTGGGATACCCAAGGAGACTCTAAGTACAGTAATTGTTCTTCCGGCCAACGATGCCCAGACGCTTGAAGATACTCTGAAAAATGACTCTGATATCGCGGCGATCATAATAGAGCCCACTGGTGCACATATGGGTTTGGAGCCGGTATTACCTTCTTTTCTTGAAGAGGTCCGAAACCTAAGCAGTGAATACGGAGTCGTTTTAATTTTTGACGAAGTCGTGACAGGTTTCAGAATTTCCAATGGAGGAGCTCAGAAACACTATGGCATAACGCCTGACTTAACCACTCTCGCCAAGATTTTAGGAGGGGGATTACCAGGCGGGGCAGTCTGCGGAAGAGCAGATATTATAAATATGATTGAGACAAAAGACGATCCGGAGTACAACAAATATAGACGTGTTGGCCATAACGGGACTTTTAATGCTAATCCATTGTCAGCGTCCGCTGGTGTTACAGCCTTAAGCATACTAAAAAGGGACCCTATTAATGATCAGGCTATTAGTATGGGAAATCTGCTAAAGAAACAGCTAAATGATGTTTTAGCCCAAAATGAGGTGCTGGGCTGTGCAAGTGGAGTGAATTCCCTTATACATCTCCGGATCGGAGCCGACCATGATTGTGACCGAGAAATCTGTATATTGCCAGAGAATGAAATGAAGAAAACCACGGATGCCAACCGCAATGCTCAACTCAATCTTGCTATGCTTAACAATGGAATTCATTCTGGCACAAGATTCGTGGTCGGAGCATTTCATACAGAAGATGACATTTACAGAACCGCAGAAGCTTTTAATAAATCTTTAAGAGAACTTAGATTAGAAGGCTTGGTATAGATACATATTCAGGATAAAAGTGCGATGAAAGATCAGGCATCTATCTCTGCAACAATATTAGATAATAAGCCATCCTGCCAAAAATTATCCTAGAGAGCTCTAATAAAACTTTTATCGCTATTCCATGAGTTTTTCTACAAGTTCAGCATAATTTTGTGCGGTGACATCAAAAAACTCTAATGGCTCTGTCGGTTCTTCCGTCATGGTTTCTAGTGATTTCTCTCCAGCCCGGTATATGAATGCTGAATGGTATCCCACGGACATAGCTGATCTCAAATCCCTGGTATGGGCAGCACACATCATGATTTCAGATGGATTAACGCCAATTAGTTCAGAGGCATGAATATATGCACCAGGGTCAGGTTTATACTGCTTCAAAAATTCACATGATAGTAACCCGTCCCAGACAATTCCATTGTGCTTTGAGCATTTCACTCCAATCGACCAACTTAATACAGTCAGAGGAATGACAATATATCTCTCACGAAGTTTTTCTATGGCAGCCGGAGCATCTGGCCAGGCGTTGAGTCGGTTCCATATTGTATTCAAATGATCTCTTTCATTTTCGTTTAAGGAAAGTTCAGTATGTTCATCCAAGACTGTATCCAGCATCTTTCGGTGAATTTCGTCAGCGTTCATATGCGGGATTATTCCCTTACGAACATCAGCCAGCATCTCAAACATACCGTAACGCCATTTACTTGCAAATTCGTATACGTTAGTCTTCACCCCCTGAACCTCCGCAATCCCTTTGATTTCATTTTGAACAGTGCCTCGCCAGTCAAACACCGTACCACCGATATCCCAAGTTAGGACTTTTATAGTGGATAAATCTATCATCAGCTAGTTATCTCCCTATTGAATAAACAATGAATTATGATTCAGGACAACTCTGGTGTATTAAATCTTGACGCTTTAATTCCTTCCATAGCTCAGATGGAATTTTGACGTTGAGCATCTCGATATTGTCCTGTACTTCGTCTGAATTTCTTGGACCTGGAATAGTACTTGCAACACTCGGATGTAGCAGACCGAACTGTATGGCAGCCGCTTTCAAAGGGACATCAAAAATATCGCATATTTCTTTGATCTTTTTGGCCCTGTCAATGATTGATTTTGGAGCAGGATCATAAAAATATGTCGTGTCTGAACCAAGGTCAGACGCTAACACACCACTGTTATACGGTCCGCCTAGTATCAAGCTGATGCCACGTTCCAAACACAGAGGCATCAATTCATTTAAAGCAGTATGATCAAGCAACGTATAACGACCAGCGACAAGAAAACAATCGAAATCAGCGTTCCTTGCAAAATCAGCAAGCATTTCCCATTGGTTCATTCCCGCTCCGATTGCTTTTATAACCCCTTCAGAACGTAATTTATCTAAAGTAGGGAATGCTTCGTTTAAAGCTAGATCATAGTGATCGTCCGGATCATGAATTAAAGCAATGTCGATGCTGTCCATATCTAGCCGTTTCAAACTTTCCTCAATCGAACGCAAAATTTCATCCCTTTTGTAATTGAATGTAATGTTAACTTCATTTCCTGTATCTTTTATTAACCTGCCAACTTTTGTGGAAAGCACAAAACTTTGTCTATCTAATTTTGATAAGAATTTCCCAAAAAACTTCTCACTGGTACCTGTTCCATACAGAGGAGCTGTATCAAAATATCTGATACCTTGATTGAAAGATTCTCTTAATGATTCAGATGCATTTTCAGGAGAAACCCTGCCCAATGGCGCCCCTCCCATGCCCAATTCTGTGACAAAAACATCCGTACTACCTATACGTCTTTTCTCAAGAATTTCGTTCACGACAACGTCTCCTTATACAAAATTTTGCTGAACAGTGCTGATGAGATCTTATGGATATGACAGCACCACTCGATAAAGACTATTATAGGCACAGATCATTAATTGAGTAGGGAGGTGCACAATGAAATTCGGATTACTATACGAAATGCAAAGGCCTTTTGAAGGCACCGACATAGACTGGAATACACTGTACAACGAAACATTGGAGCAATGTGAACTCGCCGACCAAGTAGGATTCGATAGTTTATGGTTTGTTGAACACCATTTCTTAACGGGGTTTTCAGGATCTCCTTGCCCAGAAGTGATGTTTGGAGCCCTGAGCCAAAGAACCAAGCAGATTCGCATAGGATTTGGGGTCTCCATACTGCCCCATGCTCACCCAATCAGAATAGCTGAAAGAGTGGCAATGGTGGATCAATTAACAAATGGACGAGTTGAATTTGGAACAGGACGTTCAAACGCGTATGAGCAAGTTGGTTTAGGTGTCGATCCTAGGAACACAAGAGCTATGTGGGAAGAATCTATATCTATGCTTCCCCAGATATGGCAAAGCGACGAATTTTCTTGGGACGGAGAGTTTTGGAAGGTACCACCAAGGAGAGTGCTTCCGAAGATATATCAAAAGCCTCATCCACGGATGTATTTAGCTTGTACTCAGACAGAGAGCTTTAAATTGGCGGCAGAAAGAGGGATAGGTGTATTGTCATCTGCATCATATGCGACTTCTATTTTAGCTAATCACGTAAAAACATATCGTGACAATTTGGTGAATGCTAAGCCTGTTGGAGCATTTGTGACAGACTACTGGGCCAATAATGTTCACGCTTTTTGCGGGGTCGATAATCAAGAGGCGCGTGATCTTGCGGCTGACTCAATGAAGGCTTTTTTTGGGCCTGACAAACCTTATATTGCAGGAAGAATCGGAGCGTACGAAGAATTATTGGAAGCCTGGGGTGGCGTGCCCGAGCATCTCAAAGCCGACTTTGGACGTTGGTTAAGACAATCAGATTCTGAACATAAAGAACAAGCTGAGGAAGTAGGTATTTCCTTAGACTCCGGCCCAGGTGCTGCTAGAGCTGCAATATCAGAACTTGATTCAAATACTTTAGCTGATAGAGGGGTAATTATTGCCGGGGATCCGGATAGCTGTATAAAAGCGATTAAAATGTATGAAGAAATAGGGGTCGATGAGGTCATGATGATCATGCAAACAGAAACTATCCCTCATGAAAAGGTCATGAGTTCTATTGAACTGTTTGGAAAGGAAGTTTTTCCAGCGATCCGAAAGACGAAAACAGCGAAGATATGATTCCTTGCAGAACAGTCCGTTTGTAAACAATTGTAGATCTTAGTAAATTTTATGGAAGGCAAATGAAAAACACTTCTGAAATATTAATCATAGGGGCGGGAATTGCAGGATGCGCATCCGCTTATTATTTGGCAAAATCTGGCGCCAATGTTTTAGTCATTGACAAAGATTCTATAGGAACACACGCGTCTAAATATGCGCTCGGGTTGCTGAATCCACTAACAGGGTCCGAAATACCAGGCAAGAATCAAGAAATGATGGAAGAAGCATTCATAATGCACAAGGAATTGTGGCCGACGTTGCTTGATGAGTCAGGTATAGATTTCCAGCCCAGCATAATTCAACATATCGAATTGTTTATGACACAAAAAGAAGCAGACACCCATTCTGAGGAAATGTCCAGATGGGAAAAAGCAGAAGGATTCAAGTCTCACAGAATGAGTAGGGAAGAGATTCTCAACTTAGAGCCTCGACTAAGTCCGGAAGTACATAGTGGTCAATTTTTGCAAGGCATAGGGATCGTCGATAGTGGGAAGTTAACTCTTGCTTTCGCAGAGGCTGCCAAAAGCTATGGGGCCAAGTTTTTGAATATGACTGCTGTAGCACTCAACAGTTCTGGTAGCAAGGGATATTCACTTGTGACTGACAAAGAAACGTTATCTTTTGACAAACTAGTCATTGCGTCTGGACCATGGTCTGGCATGGCCTCCACCTGGTTAAATTATTCTGTACCAATTACACCTCTAAAAGGTGAGATCATATACTTTGATGGTACAAACAATCCTCACAATATTCATTTGGAGTTAAGGGCGAGCGACTTTCACGGCGCTTGTACCGTTATCACCAAAGGGGACGGGTACACCTGGTTGGCAGCAACCGAAAACCCTTCGGGCTTGGATGAAACTACGACACAGGCGGCGAGAGAGTTCTTATTATCAACCGGTCAAATTATTCTACCTGGCCTTAGTGAGGCGAAAATAGTTAATCAAACGGCCTGTCTTAGACCTATAGCACCTGACCTACGTCCCATACTTGGAATTGCTCCTGGATGGGATAATATATATTTGGCCACCGGGGCGGGTAAAAAGGGAATATTAATCAGTCCAGTGATAGGCAAAGCAACCAGTGATTTGATCTTGCAAGGAAGCTCGATGCTCCCGATCAAGTGGGCGAATCCAAATCGATTTACGGATGCTGTGGTGTCTTGACGAACGCAACCAAGTTTAACAGGAGATAATTTAATTAATGCGAGCAGAAGGTAAAAAAGTTTTCATCACGGCTGCCGGCCAAGGTATCGGGAGAGCCATAAGTGAGAAATTTATATCAGAAGGCGCTGACGTGCAGGCGACCGATTTGAATCTAAATACTCTTCAGACATTAAACGGTGCGAAGATTTCTGCGCTCGATGTGACAGATAAGAGTGCTCTTCAAGGCAGTATCCATAACTTTAAACCACAGATTTTAATTAATTGCGCCGGAATAGTTAACCACGGAACAATAATGGATTCAACGGACGAGGAGTTTGACTTCGCGATTAATCTCAACGTTAAGGCAATGTATCACGGAATTCAAGCTGCCATACCTAACATGTTGGAAACAGGGGGAGGTACGATTGTTAATGTAGCATCCGTTGTCTCGTCGGTCTTGGCAGCCCCTAACAGATTCATCTACGGTACAACTAAAGCTGCCGTTGTAGGACTAACAAAATCTGTTGCCAGAGACTATGTATCCAAAGGAATTAGGTGTAACTGTATATGCCCCGGAACTGTGGACACTCCATCCCTTCACCAACGGCTTAAAGATACCGGTAACTATGAACAGGCCTTAGCAGACTTCACAGCACGTCAACCTATGGGTCGTATAGCCGATGCTTCAGAAATAGCTAACTTAGCGTTCTATCTTGCTTCTGAGGAAAGTAATTTCACCACTGGACAGGCCCACGTCATAGACGGAGGATGGGCAAACGGATCATAATTTTCCTGCACAAATATAAAAACAAAAGGTTAAAGACAAAACAAAAATGAACCAATTACTAGATAAAATTCATGGTAGCCTGCTTGGAGGCATGATAGGTGACGCTATGGGCGCACCGGGGGAAGGCCTAACTTACGAACAAATTCAGGCAAAATATGGCCCACAAGGAATAACGGACTTTAAAGGTCTTGGCACTGATGACACTGCTGTTAAGCATCAGTTGTTAAGCGCAATATTCAAATCTGGTGGGTATCCCAATGTAGACGCTTTTGCCCAATCGTTTATCGATTATCGCGACCAAAATTATCGCCTTTGGTTCATATCAGTGAAAAATGCTTTCCATAAGTTCTCAGAAGGGTTATCCGTACCTGCATATGCTGGCTGGGGTAATATGCAGAGTTCCTCCACAGCAATGGCTATTGCTCCAATGGGAATTATAAATGCAGGAAACCCTAGACAAGCTACTCTAGAAACCCAGGAAATAGCGTCGCTTATACATAACGGCCCGACAGGTTTTTGTAGAGATGCCGCGTGTGTCATAGCATCGGCAGTTGCGGCAGCATTTATACCCAACATTACAATGAAAGAGGTGATTGAGACCTCATATAAGTACCTAGCTCCACTAAGTTCGAAAACATTGTTGGATCTTATCTCTGATGCATTAGAGTTGGCAGAAAAAGAAGGCACCTACGAAAAATTCAGGAAAGCTTACTACAAATCTTCCTTAAGAGAAGTAATATGTGATTCGAGGGAAACAATACCCGCCACACTAGCAATCTTGTATCTAGCAGACGATTCATCAAGCGAAGCAATTGTGAATGCGGCCAATTTCGGGAGGGACGCTGACACAATCGGTGCAATGGTTGGTGGGATCGTCGGTGCGCTCAATGGAGTGAACGGGCTTCCAAAAGAATGGGTTGACAAAGCCTCTAACGTATCAACATCGGAGAATGATTACTCCAAAGCTTCCTATGGCACCGGAGACCAACCATTGGATTTGTCAGGCTTTAACTACGTAGACACCGCGACAAAGTTACAAGAAATAATTCAAACTAGACAGAGTAATTTAAACGACATATCTAATATTCTGGCAGGAATGAATCAATAACCCATTAACAGGTCAAACAAGACTTATCAATGACATAAACTCAACGGTAGGGTTGATTCTCAAGCCACCAGTTTGCAATATCAATTCTTCTGGCGAACCAGACTCCTTGTTTTGTTCTAACATATTCCAGAAATTCAGCTAAAACTGAAGACCTTGATGGCTTGCCTGCTATTCTGCAATGTAGCCCTATATTCATCATTCTGGTACTGGTTTTACCTTCCTCATACAACGTATCAAATGTTCGTTTTAAAGTCTCCAAAAAATCTGATGGTCTGTACAAACCACCTCTCCAAAAGCGGGTATCATTAACCTCCAAGCTGTATGGCAACACTAACCAAGGCTTTCCGTTTACAAGTTCATAGTATGGTATATCGTCGCTGTACGAATTCGAATCGTAAACAAACCCCCCCTCGTTTACCACTAATTCCCGCGTGTTTACGCTCGGAGCATATCTTGTATACCAGCCTAACGGTCTTACGCCGGTTATATCTTTAATAGTCTCAACGGTTCTATCAATTGCCGTCTTTTCGGACTCTCTGTCCATTAAATAGTATTCTTCCCATCTGTATCCATGGCCAACTATTTCGTGATTCCTACGAACTATTTCGCGTCCCACGTCTGGATTCCTCTCTAAAGCAAGTGCGCAACAAAAAAATGAGGCAGGAACATTGAATTGATCAAGAATTCCCAATAATCGCCAAACACCAACTCGACTTCCATATTCAAAAAAAGATTCATTTGCTAAATCTCTACTGTCTGATGGAACAGGAGACGGAACCTCATTATTAACCTCATGAAAAAGGTCTCCGTCTAATAAGGAGTATTCAGAGCCCTCTTCATAATTCACTACGATGGATAGAGCCAGTCGTGCATCTTCCGGCCACCCAACTGATGGTCTATTTAATCCATATCCTATGAAATCTCTCTTATTTTTCATTTCTCTTTGTCCAATTGATATACCATCTACTGCTTTGGCCACAGCCAACGAATAGATTCGGCAAATATTGCCCCGCCATGACTTAAACTGTGGCCGGCCTTACCGAATTCAAAGCGATACTGATATCCGGCAAATTCTAGGGCAGAGGCCATCTCTTTATTTGCCAGAGCCCAATTACCAAAAATGATATTTGCATCAAGTTCTCCACTTTGCAAAAACACCTTGATAGGTTTTCTTTCTGTACTTCTAATCAAATACGGATAATTATGACCGCCGCGTATATTAGTATAAGATCCGCAATGGCTCAAAACATTTCCGAAACTTTCAGGCCAATGCCATGCAGCATTGAAAGCACATATCCCGCCACTGGATATACCAGCAAGAATTAATTTACTTGGATCAGTTGCAATATTCAGTCTTAATTCTTCTTTTACAAATGGAATGACATCCTCAAGCAAAAAGCTTCCGTAGTCCCCATTACATGTGTCGTACTCCACACTCCTCTGGTTTCTGGCTTCAGCATTTGGCATTTCTCCCGGTTTTGGAGCAGGATATCCAATCGGTCTCCCCGGCATTACAAAAATGGCGATGGTTGGCGGAATTACTTTCCTATGGATCAGAGTATCGAGAACAGCTGTTGCTCGAACAGGACCAGTTTTTTCCAGATACCAATCTCCATCCTGAAAAACAATTAAATTACTCGGATTATTTGAATCAGCCTGCTTAGGAACATATACCGAAATATTCCTATTAGTTTGAGGAAATATCGTGTTTTCGGACCAATCTTCAAATCGATAAAGTTCTCCCTGATCGGTTGCCTCATCGAAATATGATTCCCGACAAGGATGATAGTGCACATCTCCAGGGGTATTGATCGCGTTCATCAACTCCGAATTTGATCTCCCGTTAACCGTTAGTTCCCTTGGAAAATTGACGTGCAAATTAAGATTTTTAAAAGTTTCTAGATCCATGCTGTTCCTCCCAACAAATCAAACTCATACCAGCCTAGCATACCTTTTATTAAATGATTTCATATGTTCATGGCAGTGACGAAGAATAGATTTCTTATTTATACTGATGCCCAGTGAAGGGAGATACAAATGAAACCTAACATTCTATTTGTTTTGGCAGACGATCTTGGATGGGGAGATTTAAGTTCCCATGGATCTCCAATTAGAACACCACACATAGACCGACTAATGGCCGCGGGACTAGAGCTAAAACAACACTATGTTCAGCCTATGTGCACTCCAACTCGCGCATCTTTACTAACGGGAAGATACCCAAGCCGGTTTGGCTCACATGCAACAGTTCCCTCAAATTTACCTGTCATTCCCGATGACCATCCGACCCTTCCATCTATTCTCGGAGCCAACGGATATAAGTCAGGCTTATTTGGCAAATGGCATCTAGGAGCCACAGAAGGATCAGAACCTAATAAGTTCGGGTTTGATTATTCATATGGTTCGTTATCAGGCGGAGTAGACCCATATAACCATAAATATAGAAGCGGAGATTATTCACATACATGGCATAGAAACGGGAGAAGAATATCAGAAAATGGACATGCAACAGACTTGATTACCGAGGAATGCATTAGTTGGATTGAGCGTCAACATGGTCCCTGGTTCGCGTATTTATCATTCACAGCCGTGCACGCTCCGATCAAGGCTCCAGTGGAATGGATCGATTCATACAGGAACCAAATTTACGATGAGGATGTTCAAAAAGATGAATCGTTCAAGCGCTACGCCGGATATACAAGTCATATGGACTCAGCAATAGGTTCTGTGATTAAAGCTATAGATAAAAAAAGGGAGCTTGATAACACCTTGGTTGTTTTTACATCAGACAATGGGGCCATCGGACACTGTCCGTTGCATGCCGCCGACGTATACCCTGGTTGGCAACAAGACTCGCCGAGACTCGGCAGCAATTTACCTTACAGAGGATTCAAAGCACAATTGTATGAAGGGGGAATCAGGACCCCGACTTTAATTTACTGGAAAAATAAGATCGCGCCAAATAATAACTCAGTGCCAATGCACATCTCAGACTGGCTTCCTACAATTTGTGATGTGTTAGAAATCAGCTTGCCAGATGAGACTAAGTCTCAGTTGGATGGAACAAATGTCTGGAATGATCTTGTCGGTAATAGTCATGTGGACAGAACTATTTACTGGAATTTTAAAGGTGGGGACGGTTTGGCGATCCGGTTTGGTAAATGGAAATTAATTACCTCAAAAAATGATTTAGACGAAGGAAAACAGACAGAACTTTACAACATTGATCAAGATCCGTACGAGAAAAACAACCTAGCCAAAACCTATCCAGAACGGACTCTTCAATTGTTGAATATGATCAAAAAAGAATACTCTTGTGACTACCTATCGGTGAGAAAAGACTTAGATCGCTTTACAGATCCGCTAAGTGCACAGATCACCAGCTAACAATTCCAAAGAGTTCATCTTTTCAAATTAATGTTCTTTGATACAGTCAACAGGACAGATGCAAGGATCAAAATGCCCTGAATCCGAAGTGTCAAACTCAAGCCAGAGACAAAAGCTACTTTAATACCTTCGCCATAGTTCGGGTCATTTACAGCGTCCAAACTCGCTTCGAAACCGTAGTGAGCCATCATTGCTGTGATAATCATTGTCGCCATAGAAATGCCAATTATATTTGCAGAATTGCGTATGAGATTTAAGAAAGCGGTCCCTACTCCATAGTCAGACGGATCGATTACACTCAACACAGAAGAAGAGTTTGGAGAATAGAAAAACCCCATACCCATTCCTATCATGGCAAGAAAGGGCAGCAGATAGGGGAGAGATGTCTTCTGATCAATAAATGACAGAAATATCAGCGAGCATGCAGCCATTCCCAAACCTAAAAGTTCTATCCGTGTCCATCCGAATCGATCTGACACATAGCCGGCTAATGGTCCAGAGAGAGCGAAAGCTCCAGCCATTGGCATTATCACAAACCCTGCAATTGTTGGAGAGAGTCCAAGCACGCCTTGCAAATAAAACGGCATTATAAAAAACACCGCTGTCCCTGACAGGAAAGTAAAGAAACTTGCCCCAGATCCCATAGAGAATAATTTACGCCTAAATAGATGTACTGGAATTAGAGGAACACTCTGATGGCGCTGTTGGAAAAACAATGTGACGGTGAGGGAAACAGCGACTAACCAAGCCACTGTCGACAATAGGGATGTCCATCCGATCCGGTGACCGTTTGTTATGGTCAGCATGAATATCGTCAAAATCAACGCAAACAAGATTGATCCCAGCCAGTCGAACTCCCTGAGCCTCCGTCCTATATCAATCGATTCGGATACAGGTAAAAGAATGAATGCTAGACCTGTGGATAAAAACCCAAGAGGGCTAGCGGATATGAGCAACCAGCGCCAACCAATTAATTCGACCACGACTCCCCCAATTGCGGGACCAATCACACTTGCAACCCCGACTATTGTCATAAATATACCTATAACCATACCTCTTCCTGTTGCAGGAAATACGGATATCATTATTGCAAGAGCGTTCGCTTGCATCATTGCTGCTCCAAGACCCTGAACCAACCTAGCTATAATCGCAATCTCCAGACTACCGGCCAAACCTGCGAAAACGGCCCCGATAGAGATGACGATCAGTCCTAATACAAATAATCGTTTTCTTCCTATCGCGTCAGACAATTTACCCATAGGTAATATTAGAGCCCCTGTCGCCAACCCATAACCTACAGCCATCCATTGGACGTCGGGCAAAGCCGCATCAAAGTCAGAGGCGATTTCTGGAAGCGCAATATTTATCGCAGACTGGTCCATCATTGTCAGGAACATGCCCACTCCAATTGCGGAAAACACAACCCAAGGTTTTTCCCTCAGGCGAGTTATTGAATTCATTGAGTCTCGATGCAACTGGGATTTTTCACTAATATACTGAACATTTGAAGATTAATTTAGATAAGACAATATTCAATGGTAGCCTCGTACACTGGAAATAAACAAGGGGCGCTGAGAAGATTGGTTTTGAGTCAAACCCATCGCAACAATATAAACTTTTACTAAATCCCCACTTTTCTGTTCAAAAATACTAGAATAGATGCAATTAGATATAAACCGGTGTATTTCATTTTTGGCAAGGTTCATTTCCGGAACTCCCAAATCATTTATGAAGCACTAAGGACATAATTTGAATTTGCCTACAAGCAGAAAATATGTAGTAGGGGCGATCGTGCTAGCAATTTTAATTCTAGCTGCACTGGTCGTGCTTTTTTTCTTACAAGGCGAAGAATCAAAATCTACCCTGAAAGATGACGAGCAGCTTTATACAGTAGTAAAGCGAGATATTTCAAAAAAGGTATCTGTTAGCGGGAATCTCGACTACTCAGAAAAACTGACGGTAACTTCCAAAACTGAAGGTAAGATTGCTTCCACGCCAATAAAATTTGAATATCCAATAAGGGTTTTCCAGGGTGACATTCTTTTCTCACTCGATCAAATAAGTCTCTCTAATTTGGAGTCCGAACTTCAAAAGTTACTACTAGAATTAAAACAGGCAGAAAAAGATTTAACGGATCTTCAGACCGTAAATTGGCACAAGAAATATTCAGACGCCCTGTTTGCGGCTGAATCAGCCGCAAAAACCCTCAGAGATGAAGAACGTTTGAGAAATGAAACATTAGACTTTGAGACCGAATTACTAGAAACAGAACTTTTAGTACATAGTCTTAAACAGGATCTGGTTACAGCAAACAATATTCTTGAAGACCTAAACAGTTCGGTTCCAAACAAAATTCTGGCACTTGAGAAAAGTGAAATGAATGCATTTGAGATTTTGAAGCAAAAAACCACAGCCTTCGAAGACCTAGACAAACCGATTGATTCCGATAAGCTGTCGAGTTTGGAGAATCAATTTAATCTAGCAAGTCAAGCTGTAGATAATCTGAATGCAGCAATAAGTAATCATGAAAAAGAAACTCATGTAAAAAAATATCGCTCAATATACGACTCAGATGTAATGGTTACTCTCAGAGAATACTTGACAGAACATGAGAATCAGTACCTCGATTCTATTTACAAATGGTTTGGTAATAAAGAAGAATTATTGAAAAATAAATCTCCTTCCGAAATATATAATATTTGGGACGTTGACCTGGATGAGTTGTTTGACAGAGCTAGCAGAGCCGACGATATTTCGGCATTTACAAATAAAAACCGATTCGGCACTTTTACTTCAGAGGAACGCCCTTTTGAGAAGGAAGTAACTCCATGGAGTGAGGAACACGTCTTATATTGGTTAGCCTTGTATCCAGGTAAAATTGTTGGAACCTGCGATCTTGTCGTCGATCCACCGCAGGGAATTTTTTGCGTAGATAAAGAGTTGTTTGACTCCTGGAACAGCTTAAAAGTCACACGTCAAAGTTTCGAAACGATCAGCGATTCACATACTGCCGCCCACAATGACCTACTGTATGAGTTGACAAAGCTTGAGTACAACAGGTCAGTCGCTGAAGATAATCTTGATAACTTCCTCAATCCGAAAACGGAAGATTTATCAGATGCCAACCTTGAACTGACGATAGCTGCCGCGGAAGTGGAATCCGCAAAAGTCATTACTAGACAGGCATATGAAAACTTAATCTTAGATGTTGATCAACAAAACGTAGTCATCAAAAATCTAGAACAGAAATTGAGAAAGGCAGAAGAGGATCTACAAAAATATATAGATGGGCCTACCCCAGATGATATTTCGATTGCTGATTCCAAGTATTCGGCAGCTTTAGCTGCCTATGATAAAGCCGCTGATAGCCTTAACAATATCGCCATTTTTGACGAGCTTGAAGTTTCCAAGTTACAGTCAGAAATAAACAAAACCAACGTAGCCATTTTGGAAACCAAAGAGAAAATTGAGATGGCGACATTTCGATCACCTGTTGATGGTATTCTGTTAGAGTTTTTTCCATCTAATGGAGCGCAAGTCATACACGGACAGATAATTGCAACAATAGCATCACAAGGTCGGTTTGAATTCAAAGGAAGAGTTAGTGAGTCAGATATATTAAAGTTGGAGACTGGGTTAGAAGCCGAAATGAAGATCGATTCTGTTCCAGAACACAAATTCCATGGGGACTTGACATACCTAGGCCACACACCACTGAGCAAAGATGGAGTGGTAACCTATCAAAGTACAATCTCAATCCATAATGATAGCAATTACGGTTTACGCTCAGGACTATCTGCCACTGCGGATATTTATTTAAATAGACTTCCAGAGCAACTAGCAATTCCAATGGACTCTATAAAGAGTAAAGATGGGAAAAACTACGTTAGGATACAAGATAACGGTGTCATCATTGAGAGAGAAGTGGTGCTGGGAGACAATGATGAATTCTGGGTATCAATCATATCTGGAATATCCGAAAAAGAATCTATAATTATTAAAAGTTCATCCACAAGCACAAAAGAATTTGAGATAGACTGGGAAGACTAAGTTATTAATGCCCCGTAGAAAATTTAGATGAGCCTACCAGAGCTAATTAACCTAACAGACGTAAGTAAGAAATATGACATGGGATCTGTGGTTGTCAATGCTCTGACCGGGATAAATTTGACTATTGCCCGTGGAGAATTCATCTCAATTACCGGCCCGTCTGGATCTGGAAAATCGACTTTGATGAACATCCTGGGCTGTTTAGACGTCCCCACATCGGGCCATTTTTATTTTGATGGACAAAATATCAGTCAATTAAACGATTCCGGTCTTGCCAGAATTCGAAATCGGATGATTGGATTTGTATTCCAGACATACAATCTCCTACCAAGACTTACAGCCTTACAAAACGTTGAACTTCCTCTTATATATGGCAATGTGAGGAATAGAAAGAAACTAGCGGCTGAATCTCTTGACAGAGTCGGTCTAGCTGACAGAAGTGATCATTTACCAACAGAACTGTCTGGAGGACAACAACAGAGGGTTGGGATTGCGAGAGCCCTGGCGACAGAACCTAGCGTGTTACTTGCCGATGAACCTACAGGTAACCTAGACTCACACTCCACAAGAGAGATTATAAAAATCATCCAAGAGTTGAATATATCCCAAAATCTCACGGTCATTCTTGTCACCCATGAACCAGAAATAGCCAGACTAGCCAATCGGTCAATTAATATAGTTGATGGAGCCATAGTAGAAGATCGGATCAATAATTGATTACACGAATGCATAGACAATGAAATTAGCTTCCTTATTTTACATGTCACTAGGGTCCCTCGGTTCTAATAAGCTTAGATCACTACTAGCTTTACTGGGAATAGTCATCGGGATTACAGCGGTGATTGCCCTAATGTCTATCGGGAAAGGTGTTCAAAAATTAATCATCGATGAACTTGAAGGCATCGGGACAAACTTGGTGTTTCTAATACCTGCTGAACCGGAGAAAAAAGACGACCCATGGAAATTATTAACTTTGTCTGATGTAGATTCTTTGAAAAACAACGCAAATACTACCGCCATTTTGGATGTAGCAGCGGAAAAGAATTGGCAAGGAAAATCAATAAAAGGGGACAAAAGTATTAATGGGAACGTGATTGGTGTAACTGAAGGCTATGATTTTGTCAGAAACATTGAGCTACAGTCTGGAATATTTATAAATGAGTTCCACTTAGAGCAAACGAATCAGGTTGTTGTCATAGGTTCTGAAGTTAAGGATCGATTGTTTGAGGATGACAATCCTATCGGAAGCAAGATCCGAATCAAAGATTCGAGGTTTACGGTAATTGGGGTCGTGCAAGAGCAAGATAAGAGTAGCTGGGGGGACAATCCTAACAAAGTGTCCTATATCCCAATCACGACAATGTTTCAAACGTTATCACCCAACTACAGCATAGATGGCCAAAAAGAAATAGACTGGATTATGGTCAAGGCTACTAGTTACGATACTGTAACGAAGGCTATGGCTGAAACCGCAAAGATAATAAGATTAGAGCATAGGCTTATTGATGAAGATGATGACTTCGTGCTCACCAATCAACAAGAAATACTGAAAAGTCTGGAAATCGCCCTCGCCGCAATAGTATTTTTCCTAGTCAGCATAGCAGCGATATCTTTAATCGTCGGCGGAATAGGAATTATGAACATTATGCTCGTATCCGTCACGGAAAGAACCAGAGAAATTGGCATACGAAAAGCACTTGGGGCCAAACGTTCCGACATTCTTGTACAGTTCGTAATCGAGGCGGTGCTACTTACGTGTAGTGGTGGTTTCATAGGGATTGCTCTAGGTTACCTATCATCTTTGGCCCTGGACGGAATTCCAATAGGAGAAGGCCAACTCGAGACATCTTTTGGGATAGACATTGCGTTAATAGCCATCTCGGTATCAACAGTAATCGGGTTGTTTTTTGGGATTTTTCCGGCTTTCCGAGCGTCAAAGTTACATCCAATCGAAGCCTTAAGATTCCAATAATATAAAAACCCTAACGTTTATTTATCTCTTCATTGAATTTTCTGGCCATGGTCCACTGAATTGATCATAATAATCTTCAAAAGCACTATTAGAACCATAGAGAGTGTTCCACATATCCCTCCGAGCCTTTCTAATTCTCCCTGACAGTGACGGTTGTAGACCAAACGCAGGCCTTTGATCTAATTGCTTAGTGATATCTATTAAATTTGAACTATCATGATTCCAAGAAGGAACCTTACTTTCCGAAGTACGGTCAAACAGGAATTTAAGCATATATCGAATTTTACCGCTCACATTTTTTGTACCCGCGTGCCAGATATCATAATGTAAAAGAATCACGCTTCCAGCATCCAATTTACCTAGAACCTGGTTCCTAAAGTTACCTTGAGAAGCAGTTCTATCCCTACTGTGATTGGAGAGAAGATGGCTTCCAGGTATGATAGCTGTCGGGCCGTTTCTATCATCCACTTCCTGAGGATAGTACATCATCAATATCTGTTTTATGCTTGTTCCGTGTCGTTCTTGAATTTGCGCTCCGTCAATCGAATCTTGATGCCAAATCTGACTCCGACTCCCTGATGGATTCCTATGACAATGCCTATGATCATTCAAAGCATAGTCCTTACCAAGTAGACTAGCGAGTGCTCCTGCCACAGGAAAACTCTTATAAATCTCAGATAATTCTGGCACAAACTCTAATATTTCATCCCCAGGATTGCTATCTAGGGAGTTCAGTTTATCGAGTATTATTTGATTGACATTTGTAGGAACTCCGGTCTCTAAAATCATAAATCCGTTGGTAATGAACTCGACGATTTCTGCATCATTTAACAGATGTTCCGAAGGTATCATGTTATTAGTCATTGTAGTTCTCCAATTTCTCCAATATAAATTGATACCCAATTAAGTCCAAAGTATCGCAACCTCGTTGGTCTGGGAAGTGAACTACCCTCCAACCATCAATTACTGCCTCATGGACTGATTCATATTGAAAGGTGTCAACGGTCGGATCTATTTCCGCTATAAAACCGGTAACGGGTTCATAGAAAGCGATCGACAGCGCTCTGGACTGGAGATGGGTAGTTTCAGAACTGATGTAAAGAAGTCGTTGTTTTAAAGTCATCTAATCCGAGCTTTGTTTACTTATTATAAGTTTGTAATATTTATTGATTTTAGCAGACTTATATAACCAAATAATTTAAAAGGAAAAGTCGGCCTTATAACGAATATCTTCAAGTTCACAAGGACTCAGAGATCTGTATAATCAGTACGAGGGGAAGTGTCGGAATTGGTAGACGAGCATGACTTAGGATCATGTGCCGCGAGGCGTGGGAGTTCGAGTCTCCCCTTCCCCACCATAAATAGGGTCGTTGACACTAACATAACGCTGCCCTAACATGAATCTGGGTCGTGCTAAGCGGGGAGTTAGCGGTGCCTTGTACTCGCAATCCGCTACAGCGAGGCTGAATACCTTTTTGAGGGTTTGAGAGTGTAGCCTCTGGCATCTTAGAAGGACGTTGATACTTTGGTCCCACGCGGCGAAAGCCTGTGAACCCCGCCAGGTTCGGAAGAAAGCAACGGTAAGCGGTAACTTTCGGGTGCCGTGGAGTAACCTGGGTAGAGTTTTTCTAGGTGGATATGCAAAAGTCTCGGTTCGAGAATTGGCGCACGACCCATGTCAACTATTAAAGTGAAAAATAGTATTCCCAAATGACAGGTTTTAGAGCAAATAAGTCACTCGGTCAACATTTCCTTCGTGACGTAAAAGTCATCAAAAAAATCATCAATTCATTATCCATAGAACCTACAGAGCATGTTTTAGAGGTAGGTCCAGGTAGAGGCCATTTAACACGTTCTATTTTGAACATAGGAGTCCCTTTGACCGCTATTGAGTTGGATATGTCCTTAATTAGGGGACCACTGGCAGAATTACGAGGGAAGTTTGATAACTTTGAAATCTACCACTCTGATGCAACCTCGGTATCTGTATCCGACGTCGGACTGGCAAATAAACCTTATAAGTTTGTTTCCAATTTACCTTATAATTCTGGTACCAAAATACTCAGAAACATACTCTTTCAGGAAAATCCTCCCCAACTTTCTATAGTTATGCTGCAAAAAGAGGTTGCTGACAACATAGTAGGCATCAAAAGGCTTGGAATACTGGGGCCCATATTCCAGTCAATTACTACCTGTCGAAGACTGTTCAACGTAGGACCAAAATCATTTAATCCGCCACCAAAGGTTCGATCCACTGTGATTGAATTTAAGCCTTTAGAAAAGCCTTTTATTAGTCTTTGTGAAAAGGATGAATTCATGGATTTCATATTCAGATCCTTTTCTAGTCCGAGGAAACAATTACACAACTCATTGTCAAAGGGACTGGAACTTAATTCTGATCAAACCAAGTTGCTTTTAGAAGATTCAGACGTCGACCCCAAACTCAGACCTCAAAATCTTTCGATTCTTGAATGGATAAACATATTCGATAACTACAAAGCGGAGCGGTAATAAGTCATAGATGAGCAATAGTTCGAGGATAGAGACAAAATCTCCTGCAAAATTAAATCTCAGCCTAGAGGTTATAGGTCTACTGGAAAATGGCTATCATGAAATTTGTTCTATCATGCAAGCCATTTCAATTTACGATGACATAACAATTGAACTTCATTCAGATTTAATATTGTCCTGTTCCGAGCAATCTATTAATGGCGGGAACAATTTGGTTTATAAGGTAGCTTCTAAATTACGAAATACATATCGTGTGGACCTAGGAGCCAATATCCATATTCAGAAAAAAATCCCATTATCATCTGGACTAGGAGGAGGCAGTAGCAATGCTGCCACAGTGCTTAATGGGTTGAACGAATTATGGGATCTGGATTTATCCAGGCAGGAGTTAATGAATATCGGGAGCGAATTCGGGTCAGATATACCTTTCTTTTTGAAGTTTGGGACAGCTTATTCTTTCGGAAGTGGTACACAAATACGACGACTACCGAATTTAAATCCGCAGACTTTTTTATTGATTGATCCTAAGTGTTCGATTCCGAACAAAACGGCCATGATGTATTCAAGGGTCAAACCTGAAAACTATACCTCTGGAGGGCTGACACGAAAACTGGAAGCACGATTAAGGGGCGGGGGAGACATACCATCAGAACTCATGTATAACGTCTTTGATAAAATAAGTTCAACCGAACTTAATGAGGTAAAGGAATGTATACGAATCCTTTCCGGTATAGGTATAAAAGAGATCCATACAGCAGGAAGCGGCCCATACCTATTCACCATCGTTAAAAATACTCAAATAGCCAGAGCATACCAAATCCTACTTCAACAAACGTATTCAATACCTTCAATAATCGCTAATCCTACCTCTCAGTCTGAATGATCTCTCTATCTACTCTGCTAGGTGGTGCAGCTTGCGGTTTACTGTACTCTTCAATTTTGATTGCAATAACTTGCTTGGCGCTTTTTGATCTTTATAAAAAGAATGATCCACGGATCATGTCTGTTTTTCTTAACCATAATCCATCGAAAATTGTTTTTGGTTTTATAGTTCTACTCAAACCATCTTTGGCATTACTAGGAATAGCGTTCACTTATTTTTTATATATAAGTAGGCCGGAATATGTCTCGGGAATACTTGGAAATATCACTCTCATATATTTCTTGACAATTGTTTCGATTGCAATGCTCATTCAGGCAATACAATCTGTTTTGTTTCCGTTAGGAAAAATCTACGCGATCTCGAATCTCAGCTTGTTTATTCTTATATACGGAATGTTACTACCAATAATCACCAGATAGATGATTTAAGAAAGACTTTTTGAAAGCTGCCCTCAGAGAGCTTATAATTTTCAGGTTTGTTGATCGGAGGAGATAAAATTTGTTCAAAATGGATTTACATGTCCATACAGTTCGAGGTAGCACAGATAGCAGTCTGCAGCCAAACGAGCTTGTTAGCGAAGCTACCAGAATTGGACTTGACGGTGTGCTCTTAGCTGAGCACGGTGGTGGATGGTCGTCCCAGACCCTTTCAAAGGAATTTCCAAATACCAGCCTTGTAGTGATTCCTGCAATAGAAGTCACAACAGATATGGGTCACATTATCGCTGTTGGACTAGACTCTCACGTCAGCGGCATCCATAAATTAGCAACTCTACGGAAAGTAGTCGATCAGATCGATGGAATTCTGATCGCGGCACATCCAATGCGTAATTTTTTCAACAAACCTCCCTACAATACAAATTTATTGTATAAAGATTGGCAAAATTACCCCGTATCAATCGAGGAAGCCTCCAAACACGAAATCTTTAATTTAGTTGATTATCTGGAGGTTACAAATGGGGCGAACAGCGACAGGGAAAACCAATTCACAAAGGAAATGGGAGATTTACTGGGTATGAAAGGGACGGGGGGAAGCGATTCACATTCCAAACAGGGCCTGGGGAAGAGCATAACAGTTTTTGAAAAGCCCATAACAGATAGAGAAAGTCTTATACATCAGCTCAAAGAAGGTGCTTTTTTTCCTGCTGAAGGATTAAATGTTGGAAAACTACAAAATTTCTAAACGATGAAATTTGCTTTAAAAAGTACGACATTTTTATATTTCTATATTCAAGAGTATCACTGTAAGATTATCTGGCATTGTTAGTATCGTTAATAATTACAGGTTCACCGTTACAGGAATTTACTAGCTTTTATGCTTGAACCGTTACTAAGCAAATACTCTGATCCGCTTAAGTCAGTAGATAACATAGAAGACTTAGTTAAAGTCATATCCTCATATTTAGAAAGTGAAGATTTTTCTTCGATATCTGATATTTTTGACTATCTTCGAACACCAGACCGAGCTGATTTGATAGACAGGTTGCCCTCCAAGCATCAGGTGAAACTCATGAAGTCTCTTACCCCTAGAGATATGGGACAAATAGTAGGGGAGCTTGGAGCTACTGAAGCAATTCAACTGTCCCGCAATATTGAACCTCATCAACTTTCATTGATTTTGGATGAAACGAGTCCAGAAGTGGCCGTCGACGTTCTCAAGGGGCTGCCAGTGCAAGAACGTGATGAAACATTGTCCTCAATGAAAGACACGTTTGATGTAGTTACTTTGATGAACTATGAGGATGATGATGCTGGCGGGTTAATGACACCGGAATTCATGTCTTTAGAAGAGAAAATGACTGTGACCGAAGCTATCAATTTGATTCGTCATTCAATGAATGAAATAGACATCAATGAAGTGTCGTACATACTCGTTGTAGATCATAATAGAATTTTGAAAGGGGGACTTAACGTATCTCGACTTGTAACAGCATCAGGACATCAACTAATTTCCGAAGTTATGCATCCGAGCCTTATAACTGTGGATACGAAGACAGATCAAGAGGAATGCGCCAAACTAATGGAGCGCTATAATCTTATGACTCTTCCCGTTACAAATGATGACGGAATACTTGTTGGGGTAGTTAAGATGGAAGATATGATTAATATCTTTCAGGAAGAGGCGACGGAAGACATGTATAAAATGGTAGGAGTGGACGAAGGAGAAAAAATACTGGGTCCTTTTTGGAAGTCAGTAAGGGGGCGGCTGCCTTGGCTATGCGTAAACTTAGCAACAGCCGGTTTAGCAGCTCTTGTCATCACCTTATTCCAGTCAACCTTGTCACAACTCATCACTCTCGCCGTTTTCCTTCCGGTAATAGCAGGGCAGGGAGGAATAGTTGGAACGCAGACACTAACATTAGTTGTCCGATCGCTGGCCCTCGGGGATATTAATAGATCAGAAGCCCGCAAATTATTGATCAAAGAATTAGAGTTGGGTCTCGTACACGGTATTATATTGGGAGCTATTTCCGGTATCGTGGCTTATTTCTGGATCGGTAATGAGTTCCTAGCTATCGTTGTCGGCGTGGCCATGCTTGCGAATCTTGTAATTGCAGGAATATCAGGGGTCGTTCTTCCACTCTGTCTAAAGGCCATGAAAATTGATCCTGCCTTAGCTTCAGCTGTCGTTGTGACAACTGTCACAGACATAGTAGGGTTTATTATTTACCTGGGATTGGCCACTTTAGCGATTTCACTAATTGTCGGATAATTTAGGTTAAGTTCAGTCTATCCGCTAAATTAATTATCCGATCTATAAATGGTTGTGTTAGTGGAACTAATTTTATACAGAGAACCAAAGAACCTAACGCTATCAAGAATCCTACCAAGACATCTGAGGGATAATGTATCCCGACATATATCCGTGCGAAACAGATGAGAATGCAACCCAACAAAGCTAGTGTAAATAATGTCTTTCTCTCAAATAAAATGGGCATAGACAATCCCACCAAACCGGCCGCCGTATTGGAAGGAAAAGAGGAATCCGTCGGCATATAAAAAAGTAGATTTACTTCACTTACGGTAAAGGGTCTTTCCCTGAAATAGAACGCGTTACATATAAATACGACCGCTGAAGCAATAAACATGGTGCATACACACAAAACCACATTATTTTTCCCACGCTTTGAATCGCTGAATTTATTAGAAGTTAACCATATATATACCAGAATTAAACCGATTGAAACTGGAATCAGATAATCACTAGCGGCCAAGGAGAATATCCTGTCCAGTAAATCATTTCTACCCGACAGGCCATTAATAAACCTGAATAATCCTTGGTCAACTTCAAGCAAACTGTCTGTCTCTTTGTATTTTAGTTTTTAATCGCACCTTTAATAATTATTCCGAGGCGGTTAACCCATAAAGAGCTGACTATAGCCAA
>CAYTAN010000002.1:0-42645 GCA_964435605.1 uncultured Dehalococcoidia bacterium | reverse complement strand
CCTCTTCCGCTGATTCATACTGAACGTATTCAATTGGTTCCAATCCCCGAGTCATAATGAAAGCATTCATATCAGTCTGCAAAGCCGACATTTGAACATCAGGTCTATCACCTCTGACAATCACAGCCTTATTATTCCTCGTGCTGAAAGAATATTGACCCGGATCCATTCCAAACCCGCCCACCATAAAACTTTCCACCAGTTTTTCCCTGTCGCCATTATCTGAAAAGAATCTTCCATTAAGTCTATCTGCTATCTGACTTACACTTAAAGAAAGCAATTTTCTTTCCTCGGGTATGACTCCCAGAACAGTGATACCTTCTTCTTTATATGCTGGAGCAACCACATCAGAGACATGAGTACCAAGGTATTGAGAAACAGAATTTATGATCACACCTTTCAGTTTGTCCCCTAAAGTTTTTGATGTGGAAATCACTTGTTCGACTTCATCTACAGTGGCAACTATTACAACGGAAACGTCGAGGTCAGAAAGAAATTCGATTTGCTCATCGGTGGAAATTTCAGATGAAGCCTCTACAAGCGTAACAGCCGATTTAGTTTGGTGCGTACTTATGAATTCCTTGACATCCTCAGGTGCATCTGACTGAGGCAGTTGAACGTTCAAAGAAAATTTATCTTTGTACCTACTGATGTCACCAACCACATCCCCATGGACCTTTGAAACAAAAACCTCGTGCCCATCCTGTTTCAAATTGGCAGCCAGAGACGCACAGATCATGGTTTTACCGGCACCATTGGCTTCCGACATCACGTAAAGTACACTCATTTGAGACACCTTAATCGGGTGATTTTATAGACGATATTTAAACCGAAAAATCCGACGAAACTACGGCTATCGCTTAACGCGCCTACGCCTCAATCTCCTCAGGCTTCGTTGTTTATCCAATCTTATTTGTTCCCCTTTAGATCGGAAAAATCTTCTATTACGCAATTCCCTTAATATTCCAGACCTCTGCATTTGAGTTTGGAATCTTTTAAGAAGAATTTCTCCTTCTTCTCCGTCTCTCAAGGTAACGTAAGCCAATACTAACTCCTAGCTATTTAAACAATCCAAATCGGGCAGCAATCAGCTGAACCCAAATAAAGAGTTGAACCCAAATAAAATTTTCAGGGGCCAATTATATCATAGCTAAAACATCGGTACAGACAGGTCGAAGAACAGGTCAGTTCTACTCTTGCCTGCCGCAAGAGTTCCCTCTACCATTACCCTGTATGAACCGTAATTCCTTAAGCAGTTTCTAACAAATTCATTTCGCGAATTTTAAGGTGGATAGATGGCCGGACCTTTAAATGAATTCACACAAGTAAGTAAATTCTTGCCCGAAACCTTCGGAGAGCCGGGCATGAGAACATTTCGTTTTAACGTCGACAGCGGAAGCAGTAATGCAAAAGTCTGGCTAGAAAAGGAACAACTAGCAGAATTGTGTATGGCCATGGTCCAGCTATCTAAAGAAACCACCGAAAGTAGCACTGCACTGGATGATCCTCCGACGCATCTAGAAGCTCAAGGGTTAACAAACTTAGAATTCAAGGCTACCAGATTGGCATTTGGGCACAACCCTAATACGGGAATGTTCATAGTAGATGCCCACGATCCTGAAGACGACAATGATGAGCCTTCGATAAGAGTCTGGTTACCTAGAGAACTAATCGCTGAATTCGCAAACATTGGTCTTGAAATAGTGGCTTCTGGCCGGCCAAACTGCCCACTTTGTTCACGCCCAATGGATGCTACGGGACACTCATGCCCAAGGCAGAATGGCCACTCAAAGAACCCACAAGACCTTCTCTAAACACGGGCGAAAATACGACAGATATTATGCAAACTTTGGGTCTAATATGTCTTCACTAGAAAATAAAGATCCTCGAGATTATTTCCCCTCTCCTGAAGCGGAAATCATTGAGCCTACAGAAAAAATGGCAAACGATATACTGGTGAACGGTGAGTTTATAGGCGGCCACACCATGCCCTGGGGCTCTAACTACACCTTTATGATTTGGTTGTCAGTAGAGGACGGTAAATGCATAAGAGCAATTTACAAACCCCGTGACGGTGAACGCCCGCTGCATGACTTTCCAAGCGGCACACTGTATAAACGGGAAAGAGCGACTTATGTGCTAAGTAAAGAACTAGGCTGGCCCAACGTACCATTAACGATTATAAGAGATGGGCCCTATGGTATAGGATCTGTACAGCTCTATATCGATTGTGATCCCAGAATTACTTACTTTGAAATGCGTGATACATTAAAGGAAGAACTCGCACCGATTGCCGCTTTCGACCTCCTAGCGAACAATGCTGATCGCAAGGGGGGGCACTGCCTCGTCGATCAACATGGAACCATATGGTCCATTGACCACGGTCTTACCTTCCATCACACATTCAAGCTGAGAACAGTCATGCTGGAGTATTGTGGCAAAAAAATCAGCCCTGTTTTGATGAAAAGCTTAGACTCCTTAAAAAGATCAATTGACGAAAGAAATGAATTTTACGAAGAAATGCTATCTCTAACTTCCGAGATAGAAATTGAAGCCTTAACGAGTAGGATCAATGCCATGCTGAATGATCCTACCATACCTATTTTGGATCCCAATAGAGACGTTCCATGGCCTTTCGTTTGAAGGAAACGAAATTTCATTGGGAAGCAGATATTGCTGACTCACCACATAAACTAATAAAATGAGTATTGTCCGACAGATGATTTGCTTTTGAGTTCATCACATAGAGGAGGGTTGGCAGAGTGGACGAATGCACCAGTCTTGAAAACTGGCATACCTTCACGGGTATCGTGGGTTCGAATCCCACACCCTCCGCCAGCATGACTTACCACCTAACCTACAAGAAAATCTCTGCTTTGATCGCAGACACTGTTTCCAATGGTCTAGGCATCAATAGTGGAATCTGACAGTCAACCGTGCTCATCCCAAAGAGCCAGTGTAATTCCGACTATACTCTGCGGCGGTGCGGGTTCACGACTGTGGCCCATGTCAAGATCGGATCTGCCTAAACCATTTATTAAACTAGATGACGACCAAAGCCTCCTACAAAAAGCATTCCTTAGGGCTTCTTCACTTTGCCAGGGTAATGAAATTTTGACAATATGCAACTCTAGACTGCTATCTAGAATTCTTGATGAATATGACAGTATTAATAGTGAAAACATCAAAACCAGTTTTATATTGGAACCTTTTGGACGCAACACAGCTCCAGCGATAGCAGCAGCAGCCTCATACATTTCAAAAGAGCACTCAGGTGAAACAAATATGTTGATCCTCGCTGCTGACCATTTAATCGACAATCTGTCGAATTTCCAAGAATCCGTTCGGCAAGCTGAAAAACTCGCATCTAAAGGCAATCTGGTTGCCTTTGGGATCCCTCCACATTCACCGGAAACTGGTTATGGATACATTGAATATAAGAAAAATTCGATAGTGAAATTTGTCGAAAAACCGTCTCTCGATCAAGCAAAGGAATACTTGAACTCTGGGCGGTATCTGTGGAATTCAGGAATGTTTTGCTTCACAGCTGAAGGCGTAATAAATGAAATGAATGTACACTGCCCGGACTTGCTTGATATGACAGCCCATTGTGTAGATATATCAAAAAACAATAATTTAGACTCACGTTATGAAATGTTTTTAGACCCAGATTCATTCCGACTTGTTGACAATATTTCTTTCGATTATGCGGTCATGGAAAAAACTAGAAAGGCTTCAGTCATTCACGCAAACATCGGATGGAGTGATATAGGCGACTGGAAAACCCTGGGCGACCTTGCTAAACCGGACGCCGATAACAACAGGTTGAGAGGTCGAATTATCCAGAAAAACTCTCATGACACCACCGTGATCAGTGAAAATAGAACAGTTGGAATAATTGGTCTGAAAAATCTTATTGTTGTAGATACACACGACGCACTATTAATCTCCGATAAAGATGAAGTACAAGGTGTACGGGAAATTTACTCACAATTGGACACGGAAAACGATCCCACCGTACGCGAACACAAGGAAAAACAATTCTCCTGGGGCACCTTGGTTACATTAGAGAAGGAAAGCGACTATACCATTCAGAAATTGATTATTAACCGAAACCAAGAAGTCTTAATCCCGAGAGAACACATAGACACATTGAACTGCCTGATCTTGCTGGGAGAAGTCACTATTTCCACCGATGAGTCGATCCAGTCAATTAAAAGAAATGAGCACATATCAATATCTGGCAAAAGTGAAATAAACATTCACAATAGTTCAGAGGGAAGCGCTATAGTTATCGTCCTTAAATCCACGTAGTCGGACCTAAAATCAGTCCTCGACTATTCAATTTTTTAAATGCTGGGCTTCCTAGGCACAATTTTACAAAAAAAAGAGCGACACTAATTATTTTCGGCCGCTGGCTAAAAATCATCCCAAAAGCACATCACCACCACTGAAAGTTCCACCCACTGGGCCACAAGCAGACAATACAAACAGCCAACCATCCCAACACAGTTAAAATTAATTGCCAATCTGAAAGCAACGTATCCGCCGGGGACTCACCGTCGTTCATAAATTCGGCTAAATACCAATAGCGAAACAATCCATAAATAACCACGGGAACCGATACCACCATCTCAGTTTTCTCTGTGATAACGAATAAGCTATAGAAAAACAAGGCACCCATAGAAGAAATCATGGCGTATTTATCTACTAAAGTAAGTGAATAAGAATCCAAAACTTGCCGACCTTCCTTTCCATGGTGGCGGAGTTCTTGCCTCCTTTTTACGCTTCCTAAAAACAAAGCCAAACACAATGTAGTCACAAACATCCAAGGTGATACGGGAACTGACAATGCAACAGCGCCAGCATAGACCCGCAACACAAACCCAACTGAGATACAAAATATATCTATAACAGCAATGTTCTTCAACACCAGTGTGTATACGCAATTCAGTAAAATGTAAATGGCTATAATTACCATGACTTTAGAGACTATAAAATAGCCGATGACCAATCCAACAACTATAAATGCCAGCAATCCTACCGCCTGCAATCTGCTAACGGCACCCGACGCTAACGGTCTTGTCCTAGATTTGATGGGATGGCGCTGATCTGACTCGATATCATAATAATCATTGATGATATAGACCGCTGATGCTGCTAAGCAGAAAAAAATGACTGCCCAGACAGCGTCAACAACTGAGTATAAATCCACAAATTCCCCGGAAAACAAAAGGGGGGCTAGGACAAATATATTCTTTACCCACTGTTTGGGCCTTAAGAGGTGGATAAGATCCCTAGTGGTCCCCAGGGTATGATTCAACAATATACTGGCTCCCTAAGTAAGTTTCCTGGAAGAGGTAATCTAATTACTATGGAAACCATATTTAAATACATACTATTCGCTATCATCGCCATGGTTACAAACATAGGAAGTCAAGAGGCGTTTATCACCGTATATCAAGGTACAAACTCCCTATCATACTCCGTCGCTATTGGAACCATTATAGGGCTATTGGTTAAATACATTCTAGACAAGAGATTCATTTTTAACTTCCATGCAGCCAATAAAATTCATACCACAAGAACTTTTTTGTTATATTCATTAATGGGGTTGGGAACTACTATAGTTTTTTGGGGGTTTGAGTTTAGTTTTGATTATCTCTTTGATACAAAGGCACTTCGATATATTGGGGCAATCATAGGATTGTCCATCGGTTATTATTTAAAATATAGGTTGGACAAAAAATTTGTTTTCGCTGAGCATAGAACTTAAATGAAAGTATCTGGATGGGGTCACTACCCAGTTGTCAACGCAAGGCTCTCTCGTCCATGTAGCCAAAAAGATGTCCTGTCCGAAATTCAGGCGTGTGAAACATCTGAGAACATTGCCAGAGGTCTAGGGAGAAGTTACGGAGATAGTTCACTAGCTCAAAATATCATCGAAACCACGCAAATGGACCAGGTTCTAGATTTTAATGAAGCCACAGGAATACTCACTTGCTCTGCTGGAGTGTCACTTGCAACAATATTAGATTCGTTTGTCAATAAAGGGTGGTTCCTGCCTGTTTCACCTGGGACCAAATTTGTAACAGTTGGAGGTGCCATTGCAAGCGATGTACACGGAAAAAACCACCACCAGAACGGAACATTTTCTGATCATGTTATCTCGATATCTATAGCTACAGTATCGGAGGGAATTATATTTTGTGACCGCACTTCCCATTCCCAACTTTTTCGGGCAACTTGTGGCGGTATGGGCCTGACTGGAATCATTGTAGAAGCGCAAATAAAATTGATGCCATTACAAAGTACCTACATTGACCAGCAAACCATCAAAACTGGGAATTTAGACGAAACACTCGATTTATTTGAATCTCATTCTGGCAAGCATTATTCAATCGCTTGGATAGATTGTTTATCAGTCGGCAAACAACTGGGTCGGTCTGTACTTATGCTGGGTGAACATTCTGAAAATGGATCATTTCATGATTATGAGAGATCCTCTTTTAGAATCCCCACATTCCTACCAAGTTGTACCTTGAATAAGTACACAGTTCGAACATTTAACAGTTTTTACTACCACCGTTCCAAAACGACTCACGGAAACAAAAGCGTCCATTATGAAGATTTTTTTTACCCTCTGGATAGGATAAGCAATTGGAATTTTATCTACGGCAGAGATGGGTTCGTTCAATACCAATTCGTGGTTCCGGAAGCAAGCGGATTAAATACCTTAAAATCTATCTTGAAAAAGGTGAGTGATTCTGGTCTGGGGTCATTTCTGTCTGTATTGAAAAAGTTTGGACCATCCAACGATAACTATATATCCTTCCCTTTCGACGGTTACACGTTGGCATTAGATTTCAAAATTCATACAAGATTATTTGATCTGCTCGATCACATAGATAAAATAGTTTTGAGTTCTGGTGGACGAATCTATTTGTCCAAAGACTCTAGAATGTCTGAACGTACATTTAAAGAAAGCTACCCTGAATGGGAAAAGTTTATGGAAGTCAGAAAGGCCTACAAGGCAGACAAAGTGTTTAATTCTGCGCAGTCAATCCGTCTAGGTTTATAACAAATGAAAAACATTCTGGTCATCGGTGCAACATCTGAAATCGCAAAAGCCACGGCTAGGCTATACGCTCAAAACTCTAGCAATTTGTATTTGCTGGCCCGTGATACCAACATACTGGAAATAACGGCGAAAGACTTTGAAATCCATGGTGCCTCACAAGTTAATTATGGCTTCATTGAGATAACAGATTTTGCCACACACCCATCAATCATTGATCAGGCGTTCAAACAATTGAAGCATATTGACGTCGTATTGATAGCGCACGGTACATTACCCGATCAGGCCCTATGTGAAAATAATGTTGCAGATGTAATAAGAGAATTGAACGTGAACGCTATTGGAACCATCTCAGTTCTAACTCATTTAGCCAATAAATTCGAAGAACAAGGCAGCGGTACAATCGCAGTCATAACTAGCGTAGCAGGCGAACGTGGCAGAAAAACAAATTACGTCTACGGCAGTGCTAAAGGAATGATTTCTATTTTTTTACAGGGATTGAGAAACAGATTGTTTGCTAAAGGGATAACCGTACTAGATATAAAACCGGGTTTGGTTGACACTCCGATGACCAATCATATGAAAAAAACTATACTGTGGGCTCAACCCGAGACTATTGCAAAATCAATTGTCAAAGGAATCAACAAAAACAAAAACATTATTTATTGTCCATTTTATTGGAGATTCATCATGATCATCTTAAAACTAATCCCAGAAAACATATTCAAAAAATTAAATATGTGAGAAGCGTCTGTAATTAAATTCTAGTACTTATCAGATAAGCCACACAGACTCTTTATGAATCTATCACCTTAATAACCCAAATTTTAAGTTAAGATAGAATTCATGAATAAACGAATCTGTTCGGAGAACTAAATGAAACTCCATGAATATCAAGCTAAAAAAATATTTGCCGATTACGGCATACCCATCCCTAAAGGCAAGGTGGTAAGGACCCAAAGCGAGGCAGCTACGGCTGCATTCGAAATCGGTGGCTCAGTGGTGATAAAGGCTCAGGTCCATGCTGGTGGCAGAGGAAAAGCTGGTGGAATAAAAGTTGTTAACACTCCAGGCGCTGCTGAATCAGCAGCAGAAGAAATGCTAGGTAAAAATTTAGTTACGTTTCAAACAAACGAGGATGGAGTCCCTGTTGAAACTCTTTTGGTTGAAGAAGCGATAGATATATCCAAGGAAATTTACCTGGGTATGGTTATCGACGGACAATCAAAAGGAATCGTTGTTATTGCGAGCGAATCTGGAGGGATGAACATAGAAGAAATAGCGGAAACATCTCCGGAAAAAATTATTCAAGTTCCCGTTGACCCGGTTGTGGGATTACAGGCATTTATAGGCCGCAAAATCGCCTACAACTTAAATTTCCCCCAAACACTCATCAGACCTATGACAGGCATCATTCAAAATCTATACCAGGCTTTTACTTCCAACGATGCCTCCCTAGCAGAGATAAACCCGCTCGTGCTTACAAGCGATGGAGGTATAGTTGCAGCTGACGCAAAGTTAGATATTGATGACGATGCCATTTTTCGACACCAGCCTATCGCCAAAATGGCAGATCCTTCACAAGAAGATCCCCTAGAAGTGGAGGCCAAATCATACGATATAAATTACGTCAAACTAGACGGAAACGTAGGCTGTATCGTGAATGGAGCGGGTTTAGCAATGGCAACAATGGATGTCACCAGTGCCGCAGGTGCCGCCCCGGCTAATTTCCTGGACATTGGTGGTGGTGCTGACGAAGAGAAAGTCAGCAAGGCACTAAAAATAGTTTTATCTGACGAAAGCGTGAAAGCAGTTCTTGTAAATCTTTTCGGTGGTATTTTGAGATGCGATGTAGCAGCCAGAGGTTTTGTGATGGCGGCACAAGAAATGCCTGGATCGATGAGACCAATGGTTGTCAGAATGCTGGGCACTAATTCAGAGGAGGGTCGGGAGATACTTTCAAAATCTGACCTAGATATAAGCTTGGTCGAAACATTAGACGATGCAGCAGAAAAAATCCAAGCTATAACCTCGTAAAACTCACTACCGGGAGAATTCAATGAGCATATTAGTTGATAAAAATACACGGTTGCTAGTGCAGGGAATTACAGGAAAAGAAGGTAGCTACCATGCCCAACGCTCCTCTGAATATGGGGCAAATCTTGTAGCCGGCGTTACACCAGGTAAAGGTGGGCAAACATTCATGGAAGATGTACCTATTTACGACACCGTTGAACATGCTGTCCAAGAAACCAAAGCGAACGCATCCCTAATTTTCGTACCTCCCGCTTTTGCAGCTGATGCTATCGTTGAAGCGGTTGATAGTGGAATAGAGGTGATTGCATGCATTACTGAAGGAATCCCTGTACAAGACAGCATAAAAGTTGTCCGTTACATCAGAGATAAAAATGTGACTTTGGTCGGACCAAATTGTCCAGGTATCATCTCCCCAGGTGAAAACTTCAAAATGGGAATCATGCCTGGTCACATTCACGCACCTGGAAAAACAGGGGTTGTCTCTCGCAGCGGGACACTGACATATGAAGCAGTTAGCCAATTAACTGATCTTTCGATAGGCCAATCCACATGTGTTGGCATAGGTGGTGATCCTGTATCAGGGGTTAGTTTTGTAGACATTCTCAGCAAATTTGAAGAGGACCCTGAAACTGATAGCGTCGTCATGATTGGTGAAATCGGTGGCTCAAAAGAACAAGAAGCTGCAGAATATATTAAGCATCATTTCTCCAAACCAATTGCGGCACTCATCGTTGGTCAGAGCGCACCTCCCGGTAAAAGAATGGGGCATGCTGGAGCAATCATCACTGGATCTGCAGGTAAAGCATCCGAGAAAGTAAAAGCCCTTGCCTCCGCCGGGGTTTCGATCATTCCTAGTCCTGGAAGCATCGGAAAAACCCTCCAAGAAACTTTATCCTAGAACCAGCTTTCAAACACCATTCCAATTCAGTAAATATCCCCACAATTATTAGAACATATGTGTTTACATAGGCACATTTTCATGCTATTCTTCAAGAATGTCCCGTCAACTTCTAATTAAACGTTCCATATATATCTATACATTTCCTAGGAGAATCACATGCCAGATATCAATAAAGTAAAAGCTCTTGAACTGGCCATTGACCAAATTGACAAACATTTCGGAAAGGGCACCTTGATGAAGTTAGGAGACGCTCAAGACGTTAAAGTTGACACCATTTCCACAGGTTCTCCATCCCTAGATTCTGCCCTCGGGATCGGCGGAATACCTAAAGGCCGAGTCACCGAAATCTACGGTGCTGAATCGTCAGGAAAATCTACCCTAACCTACCACGTAATGGCCTCTGCTCAACGAAATGAAGGCACCGCGGCGTACATAGACGCTGAACACGCCTTGGACCCAGGGTATGCAGCTAAATGCGGTGTCGATGTCGAGAGTCTGCTCGTTTCTCAACCAGACACTGCTGAGCAAGCTCTCGAAATTTCAGAATATCTTGTTAAAAGCAGTGCTGTAGATGTGGTTGTGATTGATAGCGTCGCCGCAATGGTTCCAAAAGCAGAATTAGAAGGTGACATGGGTGACTCACACATCGGTCTCCAGGCCCGTTTAATGTCCCAAGCCTTACGAAAGCTCACTGCTTCAATAAGTAAATCGAATACTGCTGTAATTTTCATCAATCAGATTCGTGAAAAAGTCGGGGTCTTTTGGGGTAGTCCGGAAACAACTCCTGGAGGTAAAGCTTTAAAGTTTTACAGCTCTGTCAGAATCGACCTAAGAAAAATTGAGTCCTTAAAACAAGGAACCGACATTATAGGAAATCGTGTCAGAGCTCGAGTCGTAAAAAATAAAGTAGCAGCTCCCTTTAAAACCGCCGAATTTGACATCATGTTCAACGAGGGCATCAGCCGAGAAGGCGATCTTCTGGATTTGTCAGTAACCCATCAAATTGTCAAAAAAAGCGGCGCTTTCTATTCATTCGGGGAGATTCAAATTGGCCGCGGTAGGGAAAATGCAAAAACCTTTCTGAAATCAAACCCTGTACTAACAGACGAGATAGACGAGCTAGTAAAAGCTGCAATAAACCCTGAACCACTAGATGATCTAATAATCCCTGCAGACGGTGTTGTCGACTAAATAATGTTGACCATTGGCGAGGATAAAACATCGGAAGAAGCCTTTGCTACCGCAGTGAAGTACATATCTTATCGCCCTCGAACCGAACAGGAAACAAGAGAAAGGCTTCTAAAACGCTATTCAAACCACATTGTAGAAGTTGTTATTGCAAGATGCCATGATAATAATTTCCTCAATGATCAGAAATTTTCGGAATTATGGGTAGAGAGCCGGACTAATTCCAAACCCAAAAGCGCTTTTATGATCAGAAGGGAACTTATCTCAAAAGGAATCAGCCAACAGATCGCCGAAGAAGCTATTCAATCAGTGGATGATAACGTAAATGCACTGAGTGCGGCAGAAAAAAAAACCAGATCCATCAATCACCTGCCCAAAGATAAATTTATCAAAAAACTTATGAACCATTTACTAAGGAAAGGATTTAGTGGAGATGTCGTCAGGGAAACTGTAACCACCGCTTGGTTAAAGCGAAATGACGGTTAGTACCTCCCGACCAAGTTATAGTCAATAGCAGGCAGCCAACATCGATGCTAAAATATTGACATGTGGGCGAAGGCGAAATAATTCTCGTCACGTTCAGGAGTTTTTATTTGACAGCAGATATAATCGGCAGTTTGATCCTAATTGGAGGATTTCTCTTGCTGTCGGCCTTTTTCTCAAGTTCTGAAGCTGCGTTTCTTTCCTTTCAACGAAGTAGACTCTCATATCTGGTTAACTCCAATGTTCCAGGTGCGGAATTAATATCAAGCATGATAGCGAACATGGAAAGACTGTTGGCCACAATTTTATTGGGCAATAATTTAGTTAATGTGGCGTTTACCGCCGTGATAA
Organism: uncultured Dehalococcoidia bacterium; assembly: GCA_964435605.1. Lineage (GTDB taxonomy): Bacteria > Chloroflexota > Dehalococcoidia > Lucifugimonadales > UBA826. The sequence continues at coordinate 30,607 of CAYTAN010000002.1, read as the reverse complement.
CCGCACTCTCTGTCTCAATATTCGGCGAAGGAGCAACTTCAATACTTATTGCAACGGCGATAGGAACAATTCTCCTATTGATATTTGGAGAGATCATTCCAAAAAGCGTAGCAGTAAGAAAATCCGAGAAAATTTCTTTCCTTTATGCAAAACCTTTAAAAGCAGTTGAATTTTGTCTATATCCAGTCGTTTTATTCCTACAATGGCTGTCAAACACTACGCAAACATTAATTGGAAACGATGAAGACAAAGACGAATCGGTCACGGAAGGAGAAATACTCTCAATGATCGATCTGGGAGAGGCGGAAGGAACGGTAGAACCAGGGGAAGCAGAAATGCTCGAAAATGTTTTTAGGTTTAGTGACAGGCAAGCGAAAGAGGTAATGACTCCTCGTACAGAAATTGTCAGCATTGACAAAAGCTCTCAGTTGGCAGACTTTCTTGAAATATATTCAATACATTCACATACGAGATTTCCCGTCCACAAAGACTCCAGTGACAACATTATTGGACTGATATCTGCCAAAGATATTCTAAGAATTCTCTCATCAAAAGGAATGCGCTTACAAGATCCAATATCCGACATAATAAGAGACGCGTATTTCGTTCCGGAGACGAAACTAGCCTCCGAGCTATTTGAAGAATTGAGAAATAGTGGAAATCAGTTAGCCATTTGCCTTGATGAATATGGTGGTATTGCGGGACTTGTCACCTTGAAAAGGTTAACAGAATCAGTTGTCGGGAGAGTTGGAGAGGAAGGAGAGTCACCTGAAGAAGAATATGAAAACATCCGACCAAACGTTTTTCAAATTGAAGGTGGAATGGACATAGGCGAGGCCAACGATGAAATGAAATTAAACCTCCCAACTGGCGGCTATGAAACCATAGCAGGCTTTGTGCTAGCACAACTAGGCGAAATACCAGAAATTGGCCAAGAATTCGAATTTCAAGACCTGCTCTTTAAAATTGTCGAAATGGACCGATTTAGGATTGAATCGATACTCATAACTAAAAAATTGAACCCCCTTACCACCAACGGTTCATCAATATCGATCGAAACAAAAGGCAGTAATGAAACTGACATTACTTAGACACGGAGAAACTGTCGCCAACCGAGATAGATTGGTGTTAGGAAGAAGCAATGTTCCACTCACGGAACTCGGCGTACTCCAAGCGGCCAAGGCAGCTCATAAATTGTCTCGACTCTCCATCAACGCAATATACTGCAGCCCTTACCAACGAGCAATTCAAACAGCCTCATACGTCAGCGAAGAGACAGGATTGACCGCCATTCCTATTCAGGGACTAAGGGAAATGGACTCTGGCGAAATGGAGGGAATTAAAATGGATGAGATGCAACTTAAATACCCAGACTATATTGAAAAATGGAACATTGATCCTAGCAATACCAGGCCCCCGGGCGGTGATACGATGGCTGAGGTCCACCAAAGAGCCTGGGACTCTGTAATACATCTATCTAGGTCACACATACATGACCATGTTTTAGCAGTAACTCATCTGTTTCCAATCCAAGGAATTTTATGCAAAATATCTGAAACACACTCCGACAATTACGAACATTTCAAAATAGACTTAGGTTCGTTAACCACAGTTGTCATAGAGCCAGATGACAACTCAATCATAAACATCAATGAAACCTCGCACCTAAACAGTGTGTAATAGTTAGTAACCTCAAAAGATATCTAAGCGATCAATATGCTTAATAGAGTTAAAGAACTAATCTTATCTTCGGAGCTGGAAAACACAACTTTAATCGTTGCGACTTCCGGAGGTCCGGACTCTATAGCAATGCTCCACATGCTAAGTCAAATTTCAGATGAATTAGGCTTGGAATTAATCGGAGCACATTTGAATCATAATATAAGAGGCTACGAATCCGACCTCGACGAAGACTTTGTTATTTCTGTTTTTGATCATCTCGGACTCGTCTATGAAATAGGTTCCATAGATATCCCTAAACTATCAGCTGAAGGTAAGAAGTCCATAGAAGATGTCGCTAGAATTGAAAGGCTGAAATTTCTTTCCAAAGTATCTCGTAAATACCAAGCATCTGCCATTTGTCTAGGTCACAACGCAAATGATCAAACAGAGACAATATTAATGCATATTGTTCGTGGATCTGGGCTAAAGGGATTACGTGGCATGCAACCTGTATCCAACCTATCTATCGAAGGGCAGCCTCTCACATTATTTCGTCCGTTAATAGAACAATTTAGAATCGACATCGAAGGATACTGTGCTACAGAAGCTCTTAGATTTGTAACAGATTCAACTAATAAAATAGATCAGTACACTCGAAACAACTTTCGATTGAACATAATCCCATCCCTGCTCCAGATAAACCCTTCATTGCACAGTTCCGTACAACGCTTGTCGGCGGCAGCAAAAACAGATGATGAATTTATTGAGCAAATCTGCAAAAAATTTTGGGATTCTCACGTCAGCGTTTCTGAAAATGTCGTAAAAATAAGCACAAATCATCTCGTATCTCTCCACCACTCCATTAAATACAGGCTCTTAGCGCGTGCTGTCGCCACAATATCTGAAGGAACTTGTGATGTATCTATGGCGCACGCAGTTGCTTTTGCATCGCTCGTCGCAGGTCCATCGGGCAAAACGTTGACATTAACAGGATCTGTTTTAGTGAAAAAAGAGTATGAAAAAATCTTAGTTTATAAAATGAAAGAGAAACTTCTCAAACAACCAAAACTGTGTACCACCGAGCTCACCATACCAGGAACAACGAAAATTCATGGGTGGGAAATCAAATCACATATAAGTTTCAACAAACCCGGTAAAATACCCCGGATATCAAGTAAATACGTTGCTCACTTCAATGACAGCATATTAGCCAGCAAGGTTTTTGTAAGAAGCCGAATCAATGGAGACCGATTTCAACCAATTGGCATGCATAACTCCAAAAAACTTCAGGATTTTATGGTTGATGAGAAGATCCCTAGGGATCTACGAAATCAGATTCCTTTGGTAGTTTCGGGTGAAGGCATCTGTTGGATAGTTGGCCACAGAATCTCTGAATGGGCAAAACGGGAGGAAACTCAAAACACAGTTACCATACAATTTTTACAAACAGAGGACTAAAACACCCTACCTAGGCGATGTCCTTCCAACTTTCCAGGCAACCTACCCCTCTTGGCCACAGGTCTACCTTCAATTTCCAATATATCCGCCGTAACGTCGTTAGGTGACGCGCTTGAGATAAAGCTTCCAACAAGGTATCCGTTAACAGGACTCTTTTCTTCTCTGAATTCTGTTATACGATCAGGATTCAACCCCCCGCTTACATATATCTCAACATGCCTAAAATTCATATGATCTAGCTTTGCCCTCATTTCTTTAACCATCATCGGTGTAACTCCCCCTCTCTCCCGGGGGGTATCAATCCTCACACCTCTCAGTCGATCTCGTAAAGCCTGAGCGACATTTAGTGCTTCCTCAATTTCATCCTTAAAAGTGTCCACCAGCACTATTCGCTGGATTTCCATACCCATATGCTTATCGAATGCCTGTGCTGCGGACACAGTATCTCCAAATATTAGCGGTAAACTATGTGGCATATTGCCGAAAGGATTACGGCTCGATTGCCTAGATCCCATTACCGTAGACGCCGAAGAGCAACCCCCCACAACTGAGGCATAATCCAAAATATGAGCAACGTTGGGATGTATATGCCGAGCACCATACCCAATAACCGTGGTATCACCCGCTGCTTCCACACATTTTCTAGCCGCGGTTGCCCACCCAATACAAGACGAAAGGATTCCGCAAAGACTTGTTTCATACAAGCTGAAAGAAGCGTATCTCGCAATAATTCTAATGAGTGGTTCCCCGGCAGTAAAAACCTCCCCTTCATCAAGAGCCCAAACCTGAACTTCATTTTCAAGAGTTTCAACTGGGTTATCTGAATCGTTTTGGGGAAGAACACTTTTAAGTAACGCTTTTACTTCTTCAACACCACACAATACCCCATCACTAGAAGCGTAAAGGTCCATGGTTACCACTGGATTCAGAGATTCAAGCCGCATAACTTCCTTAGTCCAATGGAGGTACGCGTCCGCAGGATCTCCTTTTATCAGAGATGGCCGAATTTCAAACTGTGGACTGGTCATTATGTTATCTCTCTACATGCCTTTGTTAAGCCAAGTCATCATTATATTTTTAATTATAAGTCACGTATGATCTTGGCACCCAGAATGTTTTCCATGTGCTTCAATGCAACATTATGAGCTTCCTCATCAAACGATGCTATCGTACTTTCCCTAATTTCGACTTTATAGTCCCGATTTCTCGCATCAGCTGTTGTATGCAAAATACATATATCGGTACAGACACCGCAAATAGTAACCTTCTCCGGCTCTAACAATGCCAATGTTTGTTCTAGCTCTGTTCCATAAAAAGCACTATACCGATTTTTAGGTATGACGTTAGCAGCGAATTTTCTCAATTCTGGAATCACTGAAGTTTCCTCTGTTCCAACAAGGCAGTGTACCGGAAACATTTCAAACTCTAAATCGTCAGGCTCGTGATTATCATTAATAAATATAACTTCACTGCCCAGATCCATCTCACGATCAATCAATTCTTGTACATTCGGAATTATGTCTCTAGCCTTATCTCCACAAAACAAATTATGGCCAGGCTCCAAAAACCCAACAATCATATCGACGACCAACAACACATTACCCATTAGATTCCTTTATTTTATCTGGAACATCTATTTGAAATAATCTTCTTGCACACTGACAAGCCGCCGAACCTTAAACGAAGAAGACCTTTAATGTCTTTCCACGCCGTCTCAATCACGTTGACCTTCGAATCAGGGTCATCCGTCCATATTACCGGAATTTCACATATTTTATATCGACTTTTCTCGGACAGTATCAATAACTCAGTATCAAAAAACCATCCTGAGTCTTTAACATGGGGTAAAACTTTATCTAAAGAAGACTTCAAAATAACTTTGAATCCACATTGGGCGTCTCTAAATGAGACGAGGAATAGTACCCTAAATATGAAACTATAACTTCTTGAGATAAAACTACGCCGCAAAGAACGGTTTCTAACTTTGGAATCAGGTAATAGCCTGGAACCTACACATATGTCACAGCGATTGGTGGAAACATGCTCCACCGCCTTAGAGAGAGATCCTAAATCTGTGGACAAGTCAACATCCATATATGAAACTACATCAGCGTCAGATTTAGACCAAACACTCTTAAGAGCTCTTCCCCTGCCACGTTGTTCCATCCTAAAGTACGAGACTTCAGAATACTTTTGAACAAGAGATTTTCCAATTTCACTGGTACGATCAGTAGATCCATTATCAGCTATCACAACCCTAAAATCCCACAAAGACAAATACCTTCCGCAATAATCGATAACTGCATCAACACAATTAGATAAGCTTTTCTCTTCGTTCAATACTGGAATCACAATATCTAATTTCATTGCAACCCTTTCTGCTTCCAGTTAAAACCTCTTCGTAATTCTAATGATTGAAATGGCGAGTCCCAGTGAACACTACGCTTATACCGTATTTATCAGCAGCCTCAATTACTTCAGAATCCCTGATAGATCCTCCCGGCTGAATCACAGAGGTAATCCCACCACTAGCAGCCATTTCAATATTGTCTGCAAAAGGCATAAAAGCATCAGAAGCTAAAGCAGATCCTTTAGATTTATCTTCAGCAATTCTCAAAGCCAAATGAATGCTAACAACTCTATTAGGCTGTCCCGCACCCATACCTACTAATGTCCCATCTTTAGCAAGTACTATAGTATTGGACTTTATGTGTCTCACGCACTGCCAAGCGAATGCCATATCCTCCCATTCAGAGTCGGACGGAGGTCTTTTACTAACAACTTTCCAAGAGGATTGATCCTCACTTCCTCTATCTAATGTTTGAATTAAAACACCGCCCGACACAGTCTTAAACATCACGTCATTAATGGGTCCTTTTGCTGGGGTCGCTTGCAAAATTCTTGTGCGCTTTCGGCGGGTAAATACTTCTAGAGCTTCTTTACTGAATGAAGGGGCAATAATGATATCGAACAAAACACCCTTCATGGCGTTTGCTGTATCTGTGCTCACCTCTCTGTTAAATCCAACTATTCCACCATATGCTGATACGGTATCACCGGAAAACGCATTTCGATACGCTGCAACCTGATCTTCGTTAACAGAAATCCCGCAAGGATTTGTGTGTTTCACTACCACACAAGCTTGAGATTCGAAATCAGACACCGTAGTCCAAGCCGCATCCGCATCTAGAAAATTAGTATATGACATAGGTAGTCCGTGTAATTGTTTCGATTCAACAACCCCACCATCTGAAAGCACCCCTTTGTAAACTGCAGCTTTTTGATGAGGGTTCTCACCATATCTAAGATCCGATAACTTCTCATACCCTGTAGTTACCACTTTTTCTGATAACACTGATCTGCCTCTAAGCCAATTAGAAATTGCTGTGTCATAATGAGCCACATGTTGAAATGCCTTCTGTGCCAGGGCTTTCCTTTCTAGTTCAGTCAATCCATTTCCTGAAGCTATACTGTTCCCAATCCATTCATAATCCGATGGATCCACCACGACAATCACATCTCTAAAATTTTTTGCGGCTGATCTAATCATTGTAGGGCCGCCTATGTCTATATTTTCGAGCGCCTCAGAAAGTTCCACATCTGGTTTGGAAACAGTGTCGACAAAAGGATATAAATTCACAACAACGACATCAATTTCATCAATTCCATTTTGTTGTAGTTGAGAAATATGGCTAGGCACATCACGTCTAGCCAGAATACCCCCATGAATCGTAGGATGCAGGGTCTTCACCCTTCCTTCAAGTATTTCAGGAGACCCCGTCAAATCAGACACTTGTGTGACATTTACACCTTTAGAATCCAGTTCTCGGAAAGTGCCTCCTGTGCTAACAAGGCTGTATCCAGCTTTTGCAAGACCACTACCGAAATCTACAATTCCTGTTTTATCGTATACGCTGAGAAGCGCTTTCATTAAAGGTACCTCCCTCGGCACAATCCTTCATTTTTATATGTTTTTAATTGATACTCTCCGCGATTGATCAGATTCGCTAATCACCTCCCCTACAACCAGAGACTCAGGTACCGTCGCTAGCACGGATCCAACATCTTTGGAATCACATATTATGACCATCCCTAGGCCCATATTGAAAACCCTGTACATCTCTTCAATCGCTACATTTCCTGCTTTTTCAATATGATTAAAAATTCTTGGTTTCTGCCAACTACTTGAATCGAAGACCACGCCCAAAGAATCTGGAAGTATGCGGGGAACATTTTCGTACAATCCACCCCCGGTTATGTGTGCAATACCTTTCGACAACCTTAGGACAGGCTTGAGCGCTTCATAGTAAGACGGATGCGGTGCAAGCAACGCCTGAGCCAAAGTGCATCCCAACTCCTGTATTTCATTAAACAACGGTTGAGGGTTTTTATCCAATTCGAAAATATGCCTGACCAACGAATATCCATTAGTATGTAACCCATTGGATGGCAGTCCAATTACCATATTTCCTGGTTCAATATTGTCATGGGGACGAAGCATATCTTGTTCTTCAACTATTCCAACTATAAATCCGGATATATCGAAGTTGTTATCGGCAAACACACCGGGCATTTCTGAAGTTTCGCCACCAATTAATGCACAGTTAACTTCCTTACAAGCTTCAGCTATTCCAGAAACCACCGTATTTACAACCTCTGGGTTCATCTTGGACGTGGCTATATAATCCAAAAAGAATAATGGTGACGCTCCGACGACAATTACATCATTTATACATGCGTTTACCAAGTCTATTCCAATATTAGAATAGTCGCCGGCCATTCCTGCAACCATTAGTTTGGTTCCAACCGGGTCAGTACTGGATACAAGAACAGGTTGTTTGTAACCAGCAACCTTGTACATAGCCCCAAAACCACCCACGCCCCCTAAAACATCAGGGCCATAGGTATTGGCCGCCAATTCCTTAATTTGATTTTTAACTTGTTCTGAGGCTTCTAGGTTAACTCCCGCAGAGTGATAAGTGGCCTTGCGCATGATTTTTAAATCCTAACGATACAATTACTAAAAAACTATAATAGCGACGGCTCCTAGGTAAATTCATAGATCCGTTTTCTTAACTTTCGCAGATATCTCGTAACACTTTGACCCACAAACGATGCTCGACCTCCTGCACACGTCGTCGCAAATCCTCGACTGAGTCTCCCTCTAAAACCGCGACTTTTTCTTGAGATATAACTATACCGCTATCATATCCTCCATCAACAATATGAATAGTAACCCCTGTTTCAGTTTCTCCATTTTTAATAACCTCCTCATGTACCCTGTCTCCATACATGCCCCGCCCTCCATACTTCGGCAACAGCGATGGATGACTATTTAATACCTTGCCAGAAAAAGCACGTAAAAGTATAGGACCCACTTTCCGCATGTAACCGGCCAAAATAATGTACTCTACTGCTCTCGAGGTGAATTCATTTTTCAGTGCCCGGTCCAAATCCCCAAAATCAGGATTGGTGAAACTACTAAAATGTAATGCTGGGATATCTCCAGCTCTTGCTCTTGATAACGCCTTGGATTCAGAATTATTGCTTATTACTAGCTTAATTTCGGCATTCAGCACACCTTCATCGCAAGCGTTCATAATTGCTTGTAAATTGGTACCCCCATGAGAAGCCATTACACCGAGCGATACGGGAATTCTAGACAATATATAAACCCAAACTTGTTCCTATGCCTCTAAGACCAGCTTGTCCATTTCAAGTTGGACAGGTATTGGGTAATTTCCGGTAAAACAACCCATGCAATATCTTTCCTTACTACCAGAAACGGACCTTAATAATCCTTTCTGACTCAAAAAACCTAAAGAATCGGCCCCAACAAATTGCCTAATTTCTTCAACTGACTTATTTCCGGCAATAAGCTCATTTTTAGTCGCCATATCGACTCCAAAATGACAAGGAGAAATTATTGGAGGAGCGCAAATACGAAGATGTACTTCCTTGGCTCCACCTTTTCTCAAAAGGCTCACCACATGGGGTGTCGTTGTACCTCTAACAATGCTGTCATCAACAACAACAACTTTTTTTCCTTCTAGTATTTGAGGCAACAAATTCAACTTGCGTCTCACTCCCAGTTCTCTCAATCTTTGATCCGGTAATATGAACGTTCGTCCAACATAACGATTCTTCACGAGACCTTCCGTAAACGGAATTCCGGATTCCTGAGAATAACCTACGGCTGCCGCTGTAGCAGAATCAGGAACACCAATCACTACATCTGCATCGATTGGAAACTCCTTGGCGAGTTCTGCTCCCATTGCCATGCGGGAACTGTAAACCAACTGTCCGTTAAGCAAGCTATCCGGCCGTGCAAAATAGATGTTTTCAAATATGCAGGTTCCAAGTGGACCTTCGGCTTCTTTCCTGTATATCGTATGTAAACCCTCATCATCTATTTGTATTGCTTCGCCAGGTTCGACCTCTCTTACAAAGTCTGCACCCACATGATCAAGTGCACATGACTCAGATGCAATTACCCAGCCTCCATTTACTTTACCTACACAAAGAGGCCGAACACCCAAGGGATCCCTCATCCCAAAAAGCTTATCTTTCGTCATAATCACCAGGGAATATGCCCCTTGCAGCTTCCGCATCACATATGCACATCTATCAGACCACTCTGTCACCGGTGCATTACTCACCAAATGTGCGATAACCTCCGAGTCCGCAGTTGAATTAAAACTCAGACCCCATTGACCCAGCTCTTCCTTCAAATCAACAGCATTAATGACATTACCATTATGACCCAGTGCAATTTCTACATCGGGACCTTCAGATATTATCGGCTGAGCATTGTTAATATTCGATGAACCGGTCGTTGAATATCGTGTCTGGCCAACAGCGATATAACCAGGTAATCTTGAAAGATCGTATTCCTGAAAGGCTTGCCCAACCAACCCCATCTCTTTATGGGTCCTGATTTGTCTCCCGTCACTAGCGGCTATTCCAGCACTTTCCTGACCGCGATGTTGTAGTGCGTACAATCCAAAAAATGTAGCCCTGGCAGCCTCCTCACCCCTTGCATACACTCCAACAACCCCACAGGCTTCTTTCATAGAATCATCTGAATCTTGATGCAAATTTGCAACACCTGCATCCAATTGTTGACTTGCGTCTGTATAGTCAGAAATCAAATTTTCTTGCCCGATAACGTAGACCCCGCGCTGATTTGCCATTTAATGGTTTCATGGATCGGTTCTATACTAAAAAAACACTGTGAAAGTGCACTCCGATTATACTGCCCAAATTAATGAGTGGTCAAACCGAAACGCGACAAAATATAGTTTCATTTTTAGGCTGTGTTACCTGTATGCAAGAAATCTTTCAGCTCGGATTTAGACAACCCTGATATCCCTAGATCCATCAACCCTCTTCCTTCTTCCCACCCATCTAAACCCATCACCACACTACCCAATGAAACCAGCGAATCAATAACGGGTGTTTCTACTCCATATTGAGTGCCCAGTTTGCTCCAGACTGCAATGCCGTAAGGTATGTCCTCTGTGAGCCATCTACTTTCTAAACTTCCAGGAGCCTTCAGCCTGGTTAGCATATGGCTTCCATTTATGGCCTCCCAAATATTCCCCGATGGACCAAATCCTGCGGCATGAAATGCTTCGCCAACGGGCATCAACTCATATCCTAAAGCTTTTCCAATCGATCTTCTTTCTTCGTCCACTGTTTCAATAACTTTTGCTACTGAAGATGAAACCCCTTCCTCATAAAAATAAAACTCTCCTCTTGAATACTCCACTCGGCCAGCATTCATTAAAACTCCTGCGGGGTGAACAACGGGGTTCATTGCTGACAATCCGCAAGCTACCACATCATCGTAAAGGCTTATATTAGAAAATAACGGCTTCAGCATCTCACTTACCTGTGTGCTTTGGCTTGATGGAAAAACTCCCAGTCCGAGTGTGGAGACTTCACCCCATATCACTGCACCCGAGTCTGATGTTTTACGACAAACATAAGGAGCCGTATCAACCTCTGCAACAGTAACATCAGATACCCCGAATTCTTTAGAAATCTCATTCCACTCCAGAGTCCCCATCGTGCCTGGCATTATTACGACAGTATGGCTGTTCTTGAGGTGAGGTGCACAAAACTGAGCAAAAGGACGATGAGCATAAGCAGGTACGATTAATAGCAATAAATCTGCGAAGTCTAACGCTTCTTTAGGATCAAGAGTGACTTTTTCAACAGCAACCGGGCCTGTTTCCATCACACCTTCAAGAGTAATTGTTTTCGTGCGTGCGATAGTACTAATGGTTCCAGCAAAATCTGGATGCTCTAATATACACACAGACATTCCGATATGGCTCAGTCTTGCCGCAACAGAAAAAGCTGTGTTTCCGCCGCCCAAAATGGTCACTCTTTTATTACTCATAATTACACCCAAGATAACTAACTAGTGAAATAATCTGTAAAGTTCAAAAAGGATCTATCCGGTAAACATATCCATGATATTTCCGAACTTCCCGCTTCTGCGCTTGAAAAATTCTGTGTATCCGCAATTGTCACAAGTAAGGTGTGAAAACACATTGTTTTGGATATCTAAGAATCTTGAAAATCCTCCTCCCGTGGTCCTAATAGTTCCAGTCTCATATCCACTATTAGCACACTTTGGGCATTCGTACTGAGTAATGTTTTCAGGTTCCATATTTGACACGTGAAATCTCCTCAACTTTTTTTGTCTAAAACTATCTGGTGAATCCCTTTTGATTCAGCAATACAGACATTCCTAAGGATAATATCAGAATGGCAAAAGATACAATAAATACGTCACCAATAGCACCATTCAATACTTGCTTCAACAAAATCAATAACTCTTCCGATTGTTCCAAACTCAAACCAGATACCAATTCGTTGATAATTCCTTGGCCCTCAGAATCCACCAGAATCCGTGGATCATTTTTTACACTATCAAGAACACCTTTCTGAATTGGTATCGTTGTTTCTAAAACTTTATCTTCGAACCGAGCACTAAATCTGCCAGACAGAACCATGCCTAAAACGGATAATCCCAATAATCCGCCTACCGATCTAGCAAACTGGGTTAGGCTGGTAGCCGCGCCAATCAAGGCCGGAGGAGTAAAGTTTTGCACTGCAACCGTCAAGGTTGGAAATGTAGAACCCAACCCAAACCCTAATAAAACTATATAAGTTATTGAGACACCATATGTGGACTTCTCATCCAGAGTTACAAATAAAAACGTTCCTAGAGACATTATTAATACTCCAAGAAAGAACTGAAGTCTAAATTGACCACTCGTCCTAGATAAAACCTGTCCAGATATGGCAGCACCAATAACCACACCCAACATCATCGGCGTGAGAAATGTTCCACTATTTGTTGCAGAAAGCCCCAAAACTCCCTGGAAATATAACGGTACAAAAATAATAGCTCCAAACATGGAAAACCCTGTCAAAAGGGTAAGAAACAATGACACCGACACCATTCGAATCCTAAAAATACTTAGAGGTAATATTGGATTTTGCGCTTCATTTTCTATCTTCAAGAAAATACATATTAATGTGGCCCCGATCGTCACTAGCACGGCTCCAATCAAGGTGGACTTAGCAACTTGGGCTCCAATAAATGACAGCCCTACCACGGCCAATGTGACTCCGACTATTAATAAGACCATGCCTTTCCAGTCTAGCTGCCTATCTAGTAGCGCATTCCTGCGACTTACGTCCGTCTCTGGAAAATACCTGTACAACAAAATTAAAACTGGTATGGAAAGAGGCACATTTACAAAGAAAATCCAATGCCACGAAAAAGTATCCGTTATGTATCCACCGAGGGTAGGGCCAATTACCGACGACAGACCATAGCACCCAGCAACTAGCCCCATGTACTTCCCACGATCAGAAGGTGGAAATAAATCAGCAATTGAAATGAAAGTAATCGCCATTATTACACCACCACCCACACCCTGAATAACTCTGTATATAACAAGCTGATTAATATTTGAGCTGAAACCACATAAAATCGACCCTATAACAAAAACAACGACGGCCCCTATAAAAAACCATTTACGACCATAAGTATCAGACAGACTACCAACGATAGGGGCCGTCACGGTTGAAGCTAAAAGATACCCTGTAGAAATCAACGTATATTTATCAAACCCTCCCAAATTTGCAATAATTTTGGGAGTTGCTGTACTAACTATAGTCTGGTCCAGGGCTGCTAGAAACATTGCAAACATCACGCAAGCCATAGTTACAATTATTTGTTTCCGAGGCAGTTGAACAAACTCTTCAAAAGTTTCCAATAGCCAATTCTCCAGATACTAAACCTACAATTGAAATCACCATTTTATTCGACTATAGGCTGAGCGATTATCCACAGACTAACACCTGTGTAAAATACCATTAAGGCCAACATGGGATATTGACTTCTAATTGCTATTTTGTGGGAACTTGTTCTTCTAAGGGAAATAACATGCGCAATATACACCGATACCACATGTCCTGAGACTAAAGAAACAATAGACACGATCCAGGCAATTCTTGCATTTATAATGGCTATATTAGGCTTAAAATCAGCTGTTCCTAACAAATCCCAACCAACCCCTAGCGGATCAGATATTAACGGTATTATCTGCTGTCCAGTAATTAAGAGAAAAGAAAGATAATGCGACAAATTGTATGCTAGAGCGATTGGAACCAATGAAAATACAAAACTAAGCACCACACTATTTTTAGACATCTCACCTTTGGACAATTTTGATACATAGCCACAGATCTGGACGTATAAAAGACCAAATAACAGAGGGAAAAGAAATGTCCCAAAACTGTTGAAAGTCGCTACAGCTGGGCCGGGCAAAGGGTCCACCACAGGCCATAACGACGTCTGTACCGCTACCCAGGCTGGTGTTTCGCTGAACCCATCAAAAGTCACTGAGGCCAATGCTGTCAAATGAAACGCTACCAGAGCAGGAGTAACTCGTTCTCCACGACACAATCCTGTCGCCCACGGCCGCAAATTAAATTGCCGGTGTTCAGACCTCGACCTAGTCCAACATTCATAGCAATCGACACAGTCGGGAAGGTCTGAATTACTCTCACAGTCGGAGCTACACCCACGACAAATAATATGCTGCTGATCATCAGCCTTCACTCTAATTTCAGTGGGAGAGAATCTTGAGAAAAGAGAAAAAAGGACTGAAAAAGGATCTCCATTTCTCAGCCATATATGTTTGCCAAAAATTGTCATTCCCGAAAAGGTAACGAAAGAGTACAAAAGAATCAGTACTGAAAGACTTTTTGGACTTGATGCACCTGGATACGCATTTTCTATCCATGCAAAGCACAAAAATATAGCTAGCGCTGGCCAAGCGTCCCATTGCTTTTTCCAAGTCAAAATTGGTTTATTTGAACTACCAAATATTCTCTCAATCCAGCCAAATATCACCAGCCAAGGATTTAATATCAACCAGACATTCCCTAGTAGAGCTACAGCATAACCTATCCCTACCCACCATATAATCCACACAAAAGTAGGTGCAAAATTATCGAGTGCATCCTCTGTTCCGAATAATCCCGAAAGTATAGTAGCCGTAAGTAAAAAAACACCCAATAGACCTAATAGCCCTCCCACAGTCTTATAGGTGCGATATATAAAAACACCAAATATTATATTCAGGTATGGATATTCATATTCTTGCTTTCCTTTACGAATAAAAAAGGCAATGATGAGGAAAGAAAGAGCTACCGTTGCTGCAGCTCCAACAACAAAGTAATCTAATGGCACAGGTAGGTCATATCTTTCCCCAAAACCATGAGCTGAGACAGATGGCACAGTAAGCACCACTGCAATTAAGGCTAAGCATAATGAAGTTATTAGTCTTTTTTTATTCAGCATCATCTAATCAAATTCATCGGGGATACTAACTTTGTAATATTATGGCCGCACTTCAACAACCAGTAGAGTTTTTTCATCGTGAGATTCCTTTTCCCCATGCTTATCATGTTCTGCATGTTTATCATGAGATTTACCATGTGAGTCATGAGATCCCCCCGGAATGGAACCACTCGTTATCCTAACTTTGGATGCTTTATCCGAAATCCATTTAATGCTCGTCCCTGGCCCAACCGTAATTTCGGCCGGACTAAATCCAGAATCACTAATTCGTATCTCCACCATATCGACTGTTTGATGTTCTTGCGACACAACTATGGTGCCAGAATCACTATGAGACATGTGATCGTGGTAAATGATAGTGCTTCCATCTAAATCCTCAGTTATATCAAATTGAAAACTGTCCCCCTGCAAAAGTGTCTCAGACTCAAATAACTTAGCATGTTCAGTATGAGACTTATGAGATTCATGCGAACTTTGATCGGCATGTGAGGTGATAACAAACCTACCAGTGGCCTCAGCAGTAAACTGCATAACAGATTCTTTGTTCGGACTTACGGTTAACTTTAAGTCATATCCATGTAAATGCACTTCCATTTCCATGTCAGAAACAAACTCCAACTTAACATTCTCTCCCTGACTTACGGAGATTTTCTCGCTCTCTGATTTCAACTCTCCTTTCTCCAGCACTATCTTATGCTCAATAAACTCCAAGTTGTTAGAAATTTCGTTTCCTGCCACATCACTAGAAGTTGAGTTTTCACTCTCATTACAAGCAATAACTAAAATCATTGCCATGACAGCAACGAACATAAATATATATTTCTTCACGATTAAATTTCCTTGATTTCTGTTCCCAAGCAGCATTTCCAGATAGCCTTATTTCTTTTTTCTGTATTCCCTTACCCAGGCCCTTGCAGATAATCCCAAAATACCCAAAAACAGCAATAGCACCGCCGCTGTCAGAATAGGGATAATTGGATTAGGCTTACGCACAGATACCTGGTAACTAACCTCATGAGAGCTGGACTCCATATTAACAATTAGCCTAACCGTCCAGGTCCCTTCAGTTTCAAAATTTAGATCCAACTCATAATAATTCGGATCCATAAGGCTACTAGTCATTTTGTTGGGGCCTATTTGCTTTCCTAATTCATTATCTGTTGCCGTGAAAATGACATCAACATCGTTTAGTAAATAGCCGGCCTCCATATCTTTCACATAAGTAGCAAAGTGTGTGACACCAACAGCCGGAGAGCTTGGCACAGTACCTAGACCAATTTCATAGAAACTTATGATGCGCTTTTCGTAGACTTTTACAGATCCATTCGCATATAAAACATCAGATTGCAAACATCCTATAAAAGACAGCACAATACCTAATCCAAGTACTACCTGTTTAAAATCACTCACTCTAAACTTTCACCAATCTTTTTTGTCATCGCCAACAGCACACAAAAAATCACATTCCGAATATCGGCGGCTTAAGTTCCGGAGAAGGATAAGTTTTTCGAAGAAAATCATTTCTGGCTAAAGTGACATTAAAGTGACCAGTCGGGCCCGTAACCAAGTCTGTATGAACACATTGATAATCGGTGCAAAAGCCAGAGTTAGCAAAGCCATTCTTATAAAAGGTAGGGGTCTCAACTATTAAGTTCGGATCATTATGATCATGGGTCGTAACAAAATGATGATGCTTGGTACCAACAGCCATAATGTGGCTGTGCATAGGTCCATCATCTAGATAATGATGATCCAGCAGAACCCCTAGGTATGGAGTTAAAACCAAAATACCTACAAATGTTGGTAACAGCCTCCATAAAACAGCATTAAAAATCGCTTTGGAATTTCCTGTAACATGATCTAGCGTATTCATGTTAAGCCCTAAGACTCAACCCCTAAAGCCGAAGCTACGGTATCCATATCCTTATCTCCTCGGCCCGAGAGACCTAAAAGAATCGATTTCTCACTTGGCAAACTAGGAGCCAGTTGGGATATGTAATAAATTGCATGAGCCGGCTCTAGAGCAGGAATAATCCCTTCTGTCTGGCACATGAGCTTGAATCCTTCAAGTGCTTGAGCGTCATCCACGCTCACATACTCAGCTCTACCAGTGTCGTTAAGCCAACTATGCTCTGGCCCCACCCCAGGGTAATCTAATCCAGCAGAAATACTATGTGTTTCAATTACTTGCCCATCATCATCCTGAATAAGATATGACATACTCCCATGTAACACACCTACAGAGCCTGCGGTGATCGTCGAAGAATGTCTGCCCGTATCAATACCATCTCCTCCCGCCTCCACGCCAACAAGCTTTACATCCTCGTCTCCAATAAAGTCAAAAAACAGACCCATGGCGTTACTGCCACCACCTACACACGCCACAGCATAATCCGGTAATTTACCGTACATCGCAAGCATCTGGGAACGAGCCTCACTGCCAATTATTCTTTGATAATCCCTGACGATCATAGGATAAGGATGTGGACCAACAACGCTTCCGATTAGATAATGTGTAGTTTCTACATTCGTTACCCAATCTCTTATGGCTTCATTAATAGCATCCTTCAAAGTTTTACTGCCTGAAGATACCGATACAACCTCAGCGCCCAATAATTTCATTCTAAAAACGTTAAGAGCTTGGCGGCGTATATCTTCCTCCCCCATGTAAACTACACAATCAAGACCCAACTTTGCACACACTGTAGCCGTAGCCACACCATGTTGTCCCGCTCCGGTTTCAGCAACAACCCTTGGCTTCCCCATTCTCTTAGCGAGAAGTCCCTGCCCTAGGGCGTTGTTTATCTTGTGAGCCCCAGTATGAGCCAGATCTTCCCTTTTGATATAAACTTGTGCTCCACCAAGCTGTTCAGTCAAATTTTTTGCAAAATACAACTCGGTTGGTCTACCTACAAAACTGTTAAGAAGAGAAGACAACTCTGATTGAAAAGCTTCGTCACTTTTAGATTCTTTATAGACAGATTCCAGTTCATTAACTGCGGGCATCAACGTTTCCGGAACAAATCTGCCGCCATAAACTCCGTAGCGACCGAAATCGTCTGGTAGATTTACATCACCGGTCAAAGTAAACTCCTAGAAAACAGGTTATCTGTACCATGAAGGTTGAGTGCTCATAAATATCAAGTTCATTGAATGCAAGTTAGAAATTAACTTTTAACAGCAACTATATCTAGCCAATTTCTGGGAACATGTGTCACATTCAACTCGGCGTATGTTTGCTTTATTCCTTCCTGCAAAGCGGCGCTTGCTTTCTCCATGGGAACCCCAGGCATAGTACCTTCTATGAAGTCTGAAAATGTACTAATATCTAACCATCCTTCGATCGGTACCTGTACAGTGTCCACTTTCTGTTTCGCTATTTTTAACCCGTTTCGATTTAGCAAATCCCCATATTCCTCTGGTGATAATTGCCTTCTAGACTCTACTTTTTCGGATCGGACCGGCTTCAAACCATATTCTTTCCGTAAAATACGAAATGCTTTGAACATCCATTTATTGTAGAAAGCCGCCGAATCTTCATGCTGCCCTCCCTCATAAAAAGACGTGTTAAAAGCAAATTTACCACCAGGTTTTATTGCTTTGGATATGTCCCCGATCACTTTATCTTTATCTGGTAGGTAATGGATGGCATTGCAAAACACCACAGTATCTACTGACTCTTTAACCACTTCCGAGACATTCTCAACACCGCCCTGAACATACTGCACAGCATTATTTGAGATATCTTTTAATTCTTCCATCGCTGTCTTGAGAGCCGTTTGCGAATGATCTAGAGCTATTACAACGGTATCCCGAGTCCGATTTATTCTCTCCAAAATTAACCGGGTTACACCTCCTGTGGCACAAGCAAGATCTAAAACCCTTAAATCTGATTTCACATCAGCCAAATCCACCAAACGAGCGTTTAATTCAGCATAAAAAGCATTCTTTGAAAACACTGTAAAAGAATATTCTTCCCCTGCCATAAGGCAACCTCCTTCTAGAAACTACTTCGGTCCGCAAAATTATATCAGGGTCTACTAGGATAAGTTAGGCAGTTTCATTCCAACTACATGATTCATCAAAAATCCGATCGACCGGGTCTAAGTGCAGTGAATATAGCAGCAAATCCTACAAGCACAGCCCCAGCAAGGAAAGCTCTTTTCATTCCCAAAGTGAACACAGACTTTAACTCCGTACCGTCACTACCACTACCTAATTCTGAAATGCTGGATAAATCAGCTTCGTACCCTGCAAATCCCATAGACAACACCACTAAAGTAATCCCCATCGAAAGCCCCGTTAGATTCCCCGTTGTCCGAGTCATATTAACTAATGCTGTTACTACGCCATATCTGCTTTGACCCGCTATCCCCATTACAGCGCTTGTATTGGGTGCCCCAAATATGCCATTACCGGATCCACTAAGAAACATTCCAATCATTACCAAAACAGGGGGAGAATCGACGTCCAGTAATGTATATGTGATTAGAGCTGCACAGGTTAGTAATAAACCTAACACCGCAGGCCACTTGGTTCCAAATTTATCTGAGACTCGTCCACTTATAGGACTACTAACAGCCATCATCACCGAAGCAGGTGCCATGATCAAGGCCGCCGAAGATTCTTTCAATCCCAAAATTTGTATTAAGTAAAATGGCATCAAGAAAAAAGCAGAAGCTCCTGCCATAAAACTCATATACCTTGCCGCTATTCCTAATGAGAAAACCGGATGTCTAAACAGAGACAATTCAATCATCGGGTCTTCACAAACTTTCTCCCTATACAGAAACCCACAAAGTAATGCGAATGACACCAAAAACCCCATAAGTACATACATATTCGACCACCCAGCCCTGTACGAGAAAGTCAGAGATATTAGAACAATAGAAAGAAATCCGGCTGATAGTGCTGCACCCGGCCAGTCGAAAGTAAGAAGTCCGTTTTTCCTTTCACCAGAAAATCGCTTAAGAACCAATGTTGAAAGAATCAATGCGAATAAACACAAAATGGCGCTCATAGCATATATTGCTTGCCACCCAAACAGACTAACTAGGAATCCCCCTATAACAGGTCCACCAACAGCACCGGCGCCTATAATCGTCATGTACAGCCCCAATGCCTTACCTCTTTCTAAACGAGGAAATGCTTCCACGATTAAAGCCATACCATTTGACTGAATCATCGCGGCTCCAATGCCTTGAGCTGCTTTGCCAAGCAATAAAATAGAAAAATTTCCAGCAAAGTACACAACAATAGAACCGATCAGAAACAGTACTAGTCCCGAAGAATAAACCGTCTTTCTTCCGACAATGTCCGACATCTTGCCCATCGGTATAACAAGGGCACTTATACACAGCGTATATAGCAAATAAATCCACTGGACCGTAGGAATGTCCAAAGTGAGATCTTCTGAAATTCTCGGCATGGCGATGTTTGTGCCTGTTTGATCTGAAACAGTTACATATGCACCGACAGCCACAGCGGAATACACCCACCACTTGTACTTCGAGCTAGACGCGATAATATCAGCAATGTGTTTCAAGGCTTTATGACCATGAGGTCACATAGTACTCCAGTGTCAGCAAAGTATCACTTTAATTAAATTTATTCATAGCTATATCAATCCCTTCGTTGAGAATCACCCTAACCGAGGTAACCGCTTTGGAAATAGCGTGATCTATGGATTCCTTCTCATTGCTATCAGGCGTTCCCAATACATATCCAACCTGGTCAACCCCCGATTCTGGCGAACCAACTCCAATCCTTATGCGAGGAAAATCCTGGGAATGTACTGCAGCAATGATAGATCGAATGCCGTTATGCCCTCCGGCACTACCCTGCGCTCTTAATCTCATGCGGCTTACCGGTAAATGGATATCGTCATACACCACCAGTAATTGGCTCAACTCGATTTGATAACGGGTTATTAGATATTCGGCAGCATCACCGCTCACATTTACGAATGTTCGTGACTTGGCCAGTATGATAGAACGATTGTCCAACTGAATCCGAGATGTTCGCACCAAGTTCTTTTGTCTTTTAAGTTCAATACCTTCCTGTTCAGCAATTTGATCGATAAACCAAAACCCGACATTGTGCCGAGTATTCGCATATTGTGGGCCAGGGTTTCCAATTCCCAAAATTACCAGGTCTGGAGTCAAAATATGAGAGTTTTTAGTCATGTATGAAATTTTCGTATCTGTAAATTTATTCGCCGAAAGACTACTTTAAATAAAAAGTCGATCTAGTTGATCTTCACTTTTTAGAAAAATAAGGCGTTTCTCATAGAGAGGCCCCGTAGCTTCTAATTCCATCCATCCACAATTCCACCAATTCGTCCACTTTTACCTTCATAGCGACATTAACATCCTGAGCGTCCTCAACAAAATTTTTTGTGTCAGGAACCGTTTGGCCTTTAGTAAATTTTCCAAGAGTTTCAAAGTGTATTCTCATAACTTCGCACTCAAAAAGAGAAGGATTAATCGTGTAACCAATAGCTGGCATATCGTTGAATCTTGCCGCCCCAGGAATCTTTGTCCCGATCTGCGCCCCCTGATAGGCAGTTCTGTGCACAGTTATGATCTTTTGCAAAAAATTTGAGACGCTTGAATCCAACTGCCAGATTTCCTCTTGTTTTTGAGGAGATATTTCTACTTGGTTACAAACATCCAAGCCAATCTGGCTTAAGTTTATTCCTGATCGATACACCACAGAAGCTCCATGAACGTCACCATACAAATTGGCTGACGCTGTGGGAGACATATTACCAGGAACATTGATCGCCCCCCCCATTACGACAACTTCCTTGATCGACTGTATCAACGATGGATCAATACTTATGGCCAGGGCTAAATTTGTCAGTCTGCCAAGAGCAACATAGGTGATCTCTCCAGGAAATTTATTTACCATGTCTATCGTTGCAAAAACAGCATGCTGTTTTTGCAACTGGGCTGCCGATGCGTCTGGAAAAAAATTATTCCCCAGGCCGTCTGTACCGTGTATGTGTTCCGAAGTCTCCGGAGCCCGAAAATCAAACGTCTTCTCTGCTCCCTTATAAACCGGAATTTCTCCACACCCGGCAACTTCCAAAATTTTTAAGGCATTTTTCGTGGTTTGATCAAGTCCTACGTTTCCAAAAACTGTGGTAACAGCTCTAATATCCAAAGCTGGATGAGAAAGAGCTAATAGAATCGCAGCAGCGTCATCGACACCAGGATCACAGTCAATAATTACTGGTTTGCTATTTTCCGACATATATCCTTTGCCTAATTGCTAACATGGTAACCCCACTCTCTCACACATTACTTTTAAAACACAAGAATTTAGATTGGGAACCCACAAAAGATTCATTAATAAAATTAGACATTAAGAGCTTTGTCAAACGTCCCTACCTCATAAATAGCACCCTGCAACTGCACACGAGTCATATTGGCACCATCAAAAACAGCCCCGGTCAAGTCCGCATAATTTAGTCTTACTCGAACCATGATTGCACCTTTAAAATTGGCCTTGCGAGCGCTTGCGCCATGTAGATTAGCTCCGATTACTCTTTTTGTACTTTGCCCCGAATTAGAAGCTGCTCCACTGAGATTCGCCCAACTGAGATCCGCTGAATCTAAAGTGACGGCCCTCATATCGGTTATTGTTAAATTTGATCTGGACAAAATAGTTTCCGTTAGGTTCGCATTATATAAATTAGCCCCGCGAAAATTAGCCCGAGTACAGTCTGACCCAGACATATTTGAATAAGATAGATTAGTACCTTTGAAATGGGTTCCACGCAATATTCGATTGGATAGATCTACACCTGACAAGTCCAGCCCTGACAAATCTAATCCTATCAGGGATGATTCTTTGGAAATCAATTCCATTGCATCGAACAGACTAATACCCATAGTTCACCATATTCACATAGATCGTTTCTATATTTTATCCTTATGCATGAAGTCTTAGAATATTACTCAACAAACTAAATTACTTATCAAAGACCCAATTAAATAAAAAATTATTTGTCGAATTTTCCCTTATATACAATGCGTTTAAACACCCTGGCTACATAAAATCTGGGCATGACTCCTAAACTAACATACAAAGAAAATTATAAATGGTTAGTATTTTCAGTGGTTGCCATTGGCTCAATAACTAATGTCACCCATCACGGCAGTGTTGGTATAGCCTTACCTACCATCGCTGAGGACTTTGGCGTTTCATTAACTACCATCCAATGGGTAGTTTTAGCAGAAACTTTGACAATAAGTGTGCTTCTGCTTCCAATGGGTAGACTATCTGACATTATCGGACGCAAACCCATGTATTTAGCCGGAATAATATTGTTCGGATTAATGTCATTACTTGCGGGTTCGGCACCATCCCTAGCGTCTCAATTGGGGTCACAAAGAATTATGCTGTTCATGATTCCATTAAGAGTTATGCAAGGATTAGGTGCCGCCATGACTCAGGCGACAGGCATGGCAATGGTCACGACTGTATTCGATGATTCAGAAAGAGGAAAAGGCCTTGGTGCTCATGGAGCTATTATCGGCACTGGAGGTGTCATAGGCCCAATTCTAGGCGGCATACTAGTCACTTACCTTGGCTGGCAATGGGTTTTTTGGATCAACATCCCTTTGTGCGTATTAGCCTTTGTAGCCACATTATTGGTGCTGGACACATCTCTATTCAGAGGCACTGGTTCGCAAAATAACCGATACGATTGGCTGGGAGCAATTCTTTCAACTGCATCATTACTAACATTCCTGTTAACACTGTCAAATGGTTCACAGTTCGGTTGGACATCTTATGAAATTCTTTCAGGATTTATACTCTTTATTGTTCTTGTAGCCCTTTTCATATGGTGGGAGTCGAAGGTTACATCACCTCTTCTCGACCTGCGGTTATTTAGAGATAAACTGTTTTCTTTGAGTATTACCGCAAACTATTTATCGTTTCTAGGTGTCTCATCCTTTAGATTCATAATCCCGTTCTACCTTCAGGCAGCCCTTAAATTAAATCCTGCTCAAGTAGGGGTAATGCTCGTGCCCAACGCAATAAGTAGGATAATTCTGGGTCCCACTATTGGGATCCTGTCGGACAAATTCGACAGAAGAATCTTCACATTTGCTGGTTTAGTTTTAGCCAGTATTGGCCTATATATGATGGGGTCAATGTCTGCACTGAGTTCAATACCGTTCATTCTCATATGCATAATTACTTTCAGTGCAGGATCAGGTATGTTTATGTCCCCCAACAGCGCAACCATTTTCTCTTCTGGTCCCTCAGATAAACACGGAGTCATAGCAGCACTTGTTAACCTTTCAAGGAACTCAGGCAATGTAACTGGTATTGCATTATCCTCTGCGATTGTATCGGCAGTGCTTATTTCTAGCGGTTACCAAGTAAACGTTGAGGCAGTTTTAAACGCCGGCAATACTGGCAGCCTAGTTACAGCCTTCATAAGCGGAATGAAATTTGTATTTATACTTATGGGCACACTCCAGCTAATCTCTGCCACAGGAATAGCCAGCACTCTGATTACCAAGAATTACTCAGGTTAAAGTTATATAAATATTCGGGAATATTTCTGAATCTATTACCTGCATAAATTGGCTATTTAAACTTAAGTTTGCAAATAATCTAGTCATAACATGTATCTTATGATTTAATATGATTAAGTTTATTCACTTTGAAGGATAGATATAGAATATGACCACAAACGATCTGATGACCACAAAAGAATTAGCTGAATATCTCCAGTTGGACAGAATGACTATTTACAAACTCCTAAAGTCAGGTGACATTCCTGCCAATAGAGTTGGACACCAATGGAGATTCTTCAGATCTGATATAGATTCGTGGATACGATCTCAAAAAGTGAATCCCCAAGACTTTGAATTCTAGTTTATTCAAGAAACCACTAATTGGGCGGTGAAAGGCTTTTTGACCAACTCTCAACGAAGGCCCTCTTTTCCTTGTCTAGTTGTACCCCAAGGCCATCAGCCAAACGATTCATAAAAGCATACATTGAGGTAATTAGCACTACCGACAATATTTGTTGATCGTCCAACCCAACAGACCTTAGCGCAGATACATCCTCCCGTGTAACTTGAGAGGGAGTTTTAGTAAGTTTTTCTACATATTCAACAATTACTAACGTCTGTTCATCAAAATTAGCAAGACCATATTCATGCATAACTGCATCTGCAAATTCAGCGTCCCCACTTGCCTGACGAAGATACTCTCCGTGAGAAACAACTCAATATTCACAATTATTAATTGCTGAAACTACAGTCGCAATGATTTCTTCCTGTTCTCTTGATAAAGAGGAAGACCCGAACCCAATTTTGTGTCCCATTTCAATTACTGCATTCATAACTTCCGGATTTATTGACATACATTTGATGACATTAGGTAGGTCAGCGTAACCCTCATCTTCTTTTATCCAGACCATATTTTTACACCTCTCCAGTAATTTAAACTGCATCCATTTTCGTTACTCAAACATTAATGGATCATTTATACCATTAGCAACCAGATTAAGTTATTATCACATTTAACTAAGTTAACATTAACTAAACTAAAAGGAGTTAATATGGGCCGTTACCTTGCAACAATTGATGGCACAACAGAGGCTTTCAAAGGTTTTATAAACAACCCTGAGGATCGTAAATCAAGTAACACACCATTATTCGAGTCTTTAGGCTTTGACTTGGAGCACTATTGGGTAGGTGTTGGAGAGTCGAAGCTTTATATTGTGTTCACTGCACCAGACAACGATGTTGATATACAAGCTCTTGTAATGGCAATATGTGCCTCAGGAATCGTTCATTCAATGAACATAAGCCGTATCATGACTGCTGAAGAGGCCAAACGCTCGATGGAAAAGGCGCAAGCCATTCTGTATTCACCTCCTGGTAACTAAACAACTCCGTTTAAAGCATTAGCTTTTCCAAAATCATTATTGGAGCTTATGAATCTTCTGATATAGTCGGAACTATACTCTAAATTTCAATAGAGAAAACAAGGAGAATAGGATGCCTTACGGTGGAAATGACTGGTTATCTCTAACACCAGAAATGGCCGTTGAACCGGATCTTCCGATTTGCGACCCACACCATCACCTTTGGGACAAAAGGTACGAGAGGATTCCCTATCAGCGCTATCTTATCGAGGACCTTTTATCGGATATTAATTCAGGTCACAACATCAAATCAACAGTTTTTATTGAAGCTGAATCTATGTTAAGAGCGGACGGGCCTGACGAATTGAAACCGGTGGGAGAGGTAGAATTTGTGCAAGGCATCGCCGCAGCAAGCGCGAGCGGAATATATGGAACCGCGAAAATTGCTGCAGGAATTGTTGGAAGTGCAAACCTGAATCTGGGTGACAAAGTTAAACCGGTGCTAGAGAAATTACAACAAGCTAGCCCTAACAGATTTAGAGGAATCCGACATAGAGTCACCTGGGATCCTCATGGGGATCTCCCCGGCGTCTCCTCAAAAAATGAAAAAGAGCAACTTCTAAGTGATAACTTTAGAATCGGCGCGCGCATTTTAGCGAACATGAATTTGTCGCTAGAAGGATGGATGTTCTTTCACCAACTTCCAGAGCTCGCGGATTTCGCCAAATCCGTCCCGAAGTTAACTATTGTTCTAAATCACATAGGTGGTCTAATCGGAATAGGCCCTTATTCTAACTTGGAAGATGTTATCCCAATCTGGAAGAAAGGAATCTCCCTTGTTGCGGCGTGTCCAAATATTGTCATCAAGCTAGGGGGAATGGGCATGGAAATGCAAGGCTTTGGTTGGCATAGTAGACGCACTCCAATTAGCTCTGACGATTTGGCAAGCCAAATGGCCCCTTATATTGAGTATTGTATCGAACAATTTGGCCCAAACAGATGTATGTTTGAAAGCAACTTCCCCGTTGACAAAGTCTCTTATTCATATGTGGTGATGTATAACGCCTTTAAGAAACTATCGAGAAGTTACTCAAATTCAGAGCGTGCAGCTATGTTCCATGACAATGCAACTGAAACATATCGTATAGATTAGATGAATTCTACTACGTGCGTTTAGTTATTCATCAATCCTGCGGAGTTAAAAACTGCCGGAATGGCAACAAACTAAAACTGTGTTGGGGAAGAAACTAACTCTATCTCGGTTCTCGAGGGCGGGCCTCATTAACTTTGATATCTCGACCCATGAAATCATTTCCATCCATGGCCTTCATCGCTTCTCTTGCCTCATCATCTTCAGCCATCTCAACGAACCCAAATCCTTTGGACCGTCCAGTATCGCGATCTGTAATGATTCTCACGGCAGTTACCTCGCCGTGCGTACCAAACGCGTCTCTGAGATCGTCTTCAGATGTGTTGTATGAGATGTTTCCAACGTAAATATTCACTCGACTACTTCCTGATTCACTTACGGCTACGCTATTGCGCAGCACACTTTTATTAACAGTCAAATTCTACCACAGGGGACAACTTTTTAGATATATGTCCGTTTTTAAGGCTAATTTACCCCTAATATATATAAAATTTACAAACTTAATGAAGCATAGTTTTAAATAACTTTGTAGCCCCCTGATGTAATAGTCGTTAACTTAGTTTCATCCCACGGATGTTCCAGAGCTACATCTTCATTCAACTCAATACCCCAACCAGGACCTGTGGGTAACTTCATATATCCATCTATTATTTCCGGTTTTACAGTGGTTAAATCATCTTTCCATTCAATATCATCGATATCTATTTCCATTATTCTCACATTTGAAAGTGAAGCACAAAGTGCGGCGCTGATAAAAGTCGACATATGGCTGTAATAGTTGTGCGGAGCCACATTGTGTTGAAACACCTCTGCCAAATCGCCTATCTTTTTGGACTGTGAAAATCCATTCCATGGAACATCTATCATGAATATATCTGCTGCATGATTTTGAAAATACGGCAGATAATCACTCATGTAAAACAGATTTTCTCCAGTGCATATTTTCGTGCTGGTGGAATTTTTTATCTGCTTTAAGCTTTCGAATTCATACATATCAATTTCCAACCAAAGAAGCTCAAATTTTTCTAAGACTTTCGCAATTCTTAAACAAGCCTCAGTTTTAAAGTGGAAATTTAGATCCAGATTTATATCTATTTCATCACCTACCGCATCTCTAAATGTTCCGATTAAAGTTTCAATATGCGGAATCAACCACTTTGGAGCGATTTGGTCCGTTGTTCCCGCTCCACCAAACGAACCTCCCCCAAAAGTAGCATTTTCTCCTGGCAACAAAACGTTAGTCTTGAGAGCCGTGAATCCTCGACGTTTAACTTCTTTACCAAGATTGTAAACGTCATCCCAGGATTCAATTGGCGGAGTCCCTAATATATCCTGGTGCCTGATACGACTCGAGCCACAGTGAGACCAGTAAACCCTCACTTTATCTCGAGTGGGACCGCCAAATAGTTCAGGTACAGAAATACCCAAAAATTTCGCCTTCAGATCAATAAAAGCACAGTCAAGACCAGCGATAGCTTTAGCTGCAATTCCACCTTTGCTAGGCCTAAGATTTATGAACAGCTCATAAAATCTCATTTCAAAAGCTAAGGGATCTTTACCAAGAAGTAAGGGTTTTAAATCCCTTATTACCCCCTCGATACCATGTGGAGATTTTCCGTCACTGCACTCACCCCAACCAATTAGACCTTCATCCGTTTCCACCTTAACGAACATCCATGGTCTCCAGCCCGCATCAACAATAAAAGTTTTTATGTCGGTGATCCTCATTTTTACCCCCGATAGTTAGGCTCAAAACGACTCGATTTAACATTTGGTCTAATATATCAAGACTTTAAATGCCAAGTAAAAATCAAACCGAATATTCTCACCAATTAAGGAGAAGTGGTCCGCAATTAATTAGGGCCACACAAGCACATTCGTCAGACAGGCCCCTCAAAAGAAACATCGCCAGACTGCCCACCAGACTTTTTTTCTAGCCATACTGAGAAGCTCATTCCTCTATCGACTGCTTTACACATATCGTAGATTGTCAAAGCGGAAACAGACGCTGCAGTAAGAGCCTCCATTTCTACGCCCGTTTTACCTGTTATTTGAGCTGTGCTGGTTATCAATATTTCAGAAGCGTCTTTATTAAGTTCAAACTCTACAGACACCTTAGTTAATGGCAATGGGTGACAGAGAGGAATTAAGCGTGACGTTTCCTTTGCCGCCATTATCCCAGCCACTCTCGACACAGCTAATACATCCCCTTTCTCAAACTCATTAGCGGTAATCAGCTCCAAAGTCTTTGTCTGCATCTGGACAAGACTTTTTGCAACGGCAATCCTTTTCGTTTCCGGTTTATCTCCCACATCGACCATTTGAGCCGATCCCGTATTATCAATATGCGTTAGGGCTGCATCTTTTTTTTTACTTGATTCCATTGATTTACCTTTTGCTAAAGTGCCAGTCGCTTCTCCATGAGCTAATCTGTCTGCTTCTTCATTCAATGGATCTCCAGCGTGACCTTTAACCCATTTCCAACTAACCATCCTTTCGTTCACTTCTGAATCAAGAATGTCCCATAGATCGTTGTTCTTATTCCGTTTCCAACCTTTGGTCATCGTGTTGATGACATAAGTCGAATCTGAATAGATCGTTACAGGAAGACCCTTTGGCACATCCTGCAATCCACGAATAACAGCGTAAATTTCCATTCGGTTATTAGTTGTTTGGGGCTCGTTTCCATGCAAGACTCTTTTTTTATCTGCGTCAAGAATCACCGCTCCCCAGCCTCCAGGTCCGGGATTCCCTAAACAAGCTCCATCCGTGTAAATCCTCAGATGTCTAGCCAACTAACCTCAACCCCCAATGTGATACATTTCCACTTTCTTTCGTGGAACAGTCATTGAACTACGATCCTCAGAGTATTTATCGTCCCTAACGGCCCAAACATTAGCCATTTCTTCTGAAAGTTCTCTATCGCTGACCCCATGTCTTAACAATTCCCTTAAGTCTTTACCTGACTCAGCAAACAAACATGTGACAAACTGCCCTTCCGGAGATAAGCGGGCTCGAGTACAATCACCACAAAAAGGTTGGCTAACCGAAGATATCACCCCGAACTCACCATTTCCGTCTTTAAATCGATATCGTTTCGCAACTTCTCCAGGATAGTTTGGGTCAACTGCTTCAACAGGATATTGACTATTTATCAAACCAACTATTTCGGCTGCAGAGAAAACTTCATCCAGTTTCCAACCATTCAAAGTACCAACATCCATGTATTCAATAAACCTTGGCACGATATCATTCCTCCTACACCACTCCACAAGTTCGAGCAGTGTATGTTCATTAACCCCTTTCTGAACCACGGCATTGATTTTGATAACCTCAAACCCTGCTTCCTTGGCTGCAGAAATTCCTTTTAGAACTTTTGCAGTACTAAATCCTCTACCGTTCATTTGTTGAAATACTTCATCGTCCAATGAATCCAAGCTTATAGTCACTCGATGGAGGCCCGCACGTTTCAATTTTTCAGCCATTCCATCCAGTAGATATGCATTGGTTGTCATTGCAATATCTTCTATTCCCTCTACTGACT
>CAYTAN010000001.1:3277-53508 GCA_964435605.1 uncultured Dehalococcoidia bacterium | reverse complement strand
GATCAGCATGAAGTTCATTAACTCTCTCAAAGTCAGGGTCTGACACAGCATCATTACCAACCATAACGCGGGAAATTCCGCCTGGAGTTACAGCCTCTGGCCCAATTGGTTTCCAACCTATAATTTGATCTTCATGCAAGGAATCTATTTCCTGATCCGATATACCCAATAAATCGACTAATATGTCTCTGTTGTGCTCTCCCAACGTAGCAACACTTTGTTTCATAGCTGGAGTATTTGACATCTTAAACGATCTACCAACGTATGGCTTTACTCCTACATCTGACTCTTGAATCCTTTCTAATGGTTCAAAGAATTTACGAGATTTCAGATGGTCATCAGTCAATAAATCTCGTGCATTGTAAACCGAAGAACAAGGTATCCCTTGAAACTGCAGTGTCTCAGTCAATTCCTTATCTGCTTTATCTTTCGTCCACTTTGATATCAGATCATCAAGTTTATCTGAATGCTTTAACCGTCCCGCAACAGAAGCAAACCGATCATCATCAGCCCAATTCGGACTGCCCATAGCTTCCTTAAAACTATTCCACTGAATGTCAGTTTCAATCGCTATTACCACCCATCTATCTTTCCCAACACATGGGTAACAACCATGGGGCGCTAACCTGGAATGCCCATTCCCAATCCTATTTATCTTCCGGTGGTTAACCTGTTCATCCAATAGAGCAGGACCAATACAAGTCGTTCCTGTTTCATACATGGACAGGTCTATATACTGACCTTCACCGGTTTTACGACGATGATGAAGAGCCAACAATGAACACAACACCATATTCCATCCTGTAGTTATATCCATGTATGAAGGATTCGCTCTTACAGGGCCATCGTCTTTGTAGCCAGTTGTATAAGACATACCGCAAATGCCATCGATAATGCGGGCCACAGCACCATAACTATTCCAATCGCCTGTTTGTCCAAATCCGGAACTTCCTATCATGATTAGATCTGGTTTGATTTGCTTCAAGGTGTCATAACCAATACCAAGTCTATCCATAACACCCGGCCGACTATTTTCGGCGACAATATCGGTTACCTTAACTAATTCTTTCAGTAGCTGAATACCTTCAGGTTTTGTCAGGTCTAATGTAAGGCTTTTTTTGTTCCGATAGTAGAGTCCATGGCTACCACCCTGATTCCACCACTTCTCTGGATCTGCCACACCATTAGGAAACGGGCCCCAAGCGCGAGCTCTAAGGCGTGTATGCGACTCAGCTCTGATAACATCGGCTCCCAAATCGGCCAAGTACATAGTCCCCCACGGTAAGGCTATAAGATCTTCAATGCATAAAACTCTTACGCCAGATAGTGTCGC
The DNA here is from genome assembly GCA_964435605.1 of uncultured Dehalococcoidia bacterium. Classification (GTDB taxonomy): domain Bacteria; phylum Chloroflexota; class Dehalococcoidia; order Lucifugimonadales; family UBA826. The sequence continues at coordinate 52,175 of CAYTAN010000001.1, read as the reverse complement.
GTTCTTAATAATGTTTGTTGAAACCATCTATACGACCCCTTCTGATTTCAATTCTTTTAACTCATCAGGAGATATTTGCAGCATTGAAGTGTAGATAGATGAATTATGTTCCCCAAGCAAAGGAGCTGGACGGTCAGGTTCTGCCGCTATTGCACTCATGTTGAAACCTGGATTTGGATATTTCAATTTCCCTAATTCCGAGTGTTCTATTTCGGACCATGCCCCTCGCTCTTCAAGTTGTTCACATTCCAGCAGATCTTGGGGACTCTGTACCATACCAAACACAAAACCTTCTCTCATTGCCTTATGAAACAGCTCTTTAGTATCTTTCTCCTTCAATTCAGGAAGTACCAATTCTTCAAGTGCTTTTCTATGTTTCTCTCTATCCTGAGGATCAGCAAATTGATCTAAAGATAATTCAGGTATTTCAAGCAAAAGTGCCAAATCCTCCCATGATCTACGTCCTTCTGTGGTCATGCAAATATGGCCATCTTTTGTCTCCAGATAATCACCGCCAAATATATCAATTCCGCCCGCCCCCAAGCCCCGACCAGAAATAATTCCAGTGTGCGTGTAGGTTAATATGTGAAACGGAGGCTGAACAGCGACGGATTCCATGATGGAGACATCCACAAATTGGCCTGTTTGCATATATATTGCAGCCATAGTAGATAAAGCTACATTTCTACCTGCCATAACCTGGCCTTGATTCAGAGCAATCTGTAGAGGCCCTCTATCCGGCTCACCGCTTAGGTGCATAAATCCACCCATAGCCTGATAAATTATTTCAGCACCAGCATAGTCGCGATAAGGGCCTGTTACTCCAAAGGGTGTTACAGATACGTGGATCAGATCCGGTTTTACAACGGATAAATCTTCAAGACCATAAACAGATTTTCTTGAAGGAGCTATATCCTCGATCAAAATATCTGCCTCTACAACCAATCTCCTCAATAAAGACTTACCCTTGTCACTATCTATATTTAAAGTGACACTTTTCTTATTAGTATTGTAATAGGCGTAACTCAGGCTTCGTTCTAAATGAGGAGAATCATCAGGGTATGGGCCCCACTGTCTCGAAGTATCTCCACTTATAGGTTCTACTTTAATAACATTCGCACCCTGGTCTGCTAACAACTTTGACCCGTAAGGTCCGGCAACATCTTGAGCGAGTTCAACTACCGTAACATCATCTAGAATACCTCTAACCATCAATCTCCCTATTCGATTCGGATTCTTCACGCTTCAAACTACTAATCACTTCAGCTTTCTCCTTATCCTTGGCCCAACATGCTTCGGCATAGTGAATATATTCTTTTGCCCAATGTGCGTTGTCCCCAAATATCATCCTGCCGTTAAACACCGCATATGATTCTCCTCTTTCCCAGGCCGCATTATACGAATCGATAAGGTTATTTGCTTCCTCCACTTCATTTCTGGTGGGGGTAAGCCCTTCATTGTTTGGTTGTACTACTGATGGATGAATCCCAAATGAACCATGCACTCCTCTACGCCGGTTTTCCCTAGCTTTTCTTAGTACCGGTTCAGGATCTCCATATTGAAACATCGAACCTTCTACAGGCTGCCAGGGGCCTTCTCCACCCATTTCTAATGATCTCCCTATCAAATCAACCTCACCACGGCAATAAAAAAGCTGATCAACTTCACCAGCCATTTCAATTCCTAAATCTGCTGTTGTGTCACCTGCGGCAACATCGCCAAATTGACATATACGCTCACTCGCAGTCGCGATTGAAAAGGCATTCCAAACTCCGATCGCAGATTCTATCAACGGCTTTATCTTAATAGTTCCTTTCCCTATACCTCTTTCTCGCTCAAGATCACCTATATACTTATCCGCCAACTGAACTTCCTCAACTGATTCAACTTTGGTCATCAATATGCCATAAAGACCTGGCCATATGGACGCCTCTAAATCTTTTTCAATATTATCTTTATTAATTCGGACCGATATTGAAGCTCCCCCTCTGGCTGCAATTCCTATAGCTTCTTTAACCAGCTTTCTAGCATCTTCTTTCTGATTTGGAGCTACAGAATCCTCTAAATCCAAAGTGATTTGTTCCACTCCTCTAGTCCAGGCCTTTTCAACAAATCGTGACACATTAACAGGCATTATCAAACTGGAGCGTTCAATCCTAATTTCCATCATTTACCTTTCTTTGCTAAATACATTAAAAGCTTGCCGGCAAGCAACTAAACCTTCCTCGTGAAGGGTAAGCGCCCCTTTAATGCCCAACCTCGCAGACCTGTTCGCTGTAACGATCAAATGATCGCTGTTGGCGAAGCCCGGGGCAATAGTAGTACCCAGTACACCTAAAACATCAATTCCTTTTTTACACTGAGCCATGATGGTAGTACGTGTAATTAGAAATTCAGGAGACGAGATCCTTGGATTTGGGCCCGTATAGAAAAAAAGTTCCTTATCTTCTGATTCAGATAAGTCAAAAGCCATGTCACCTACCCCGATAGTAATAGCAATTATTCTGGAACTATCCTTTATTATTGAAGAAGCATTAAATAAACCTGACATTGAAGACAAATATGGAATCAATTTAGTGGAACCTACTTCAATTCCTCTTTCCGATTCCAAAGCAGTTAATTTTTGTTCTACACTTTCAATATCAGAAGATTCCTCTAACCCACTTAACATCAGTGCATCAACACCTGCATCAACAAACGCACCCAAATCATCAGATAATTGCTCCATACTCATCCGAACCAAAGAAAAAATCTCTCTGCTTCCTAATAGAGATATTTGATTTGGGATAAGTTCCTTTGCTTGATCAAAGTAGGAAGGATGTATCAAGTCGGTCAAGTCCAAAACGACAGCATCAGGATCCCAACTCAATTTTTGATCCAGGTTTTCATCCCCTGCCGCAACTAACAATAGTGACCTAACATGTTTATTCATCAATCATTTGACTCCTCAGTAGGTCTGAATTGAGCCTCTTTTGCCTGTACGGCTGTGTGTCTGAAAATCGTATTTTCAGCATGCCTCACCATAGCTATATCTATCATTTCACTCCCGCCAAGGGTGACGGCACCTAATCCCATCTCGAAAGCTTTATCCATAGTTTGAATAACCTTTAAAGCCCTCTCATATTCAGACTCACTAGGAGCAAATCCTTTATTTAGATAAGGAATCTCATGTAAAGACTTACAATATGCCCCAGAAAATCCCATTTTTCTTGAAAGAGCTACTTGTTCATCAAATGACCACCTGTTTTCATGATCTTTAATAAATGCGAGGCCATGTGACTGAATTTTGGCTGCCCGCGCTGCAACAATAAGTCGTCCTCTAGAGAAAGCCAGAGCGTCTTCTTCACCTGTAAACGGGATACCTAGCTCTTTGTATAATTTTGGCTCATCCAAATTTAAGGATGCTATTCTAGAGCTAGAGCGTGCTATATCAAAGCAGTCAATGATTGAACTGGCCGTTCCGAAAACCAAATCCAATTCGAAGGTACTTTGAGGTATATCCTTTGATATTTCTATTTTTGAGATACGATTAGAAATATCGACAACTTCATTGGCATCCTCCACTTCTATAGCGACCCCTGATATACCCCTGATTAACCAAAGTTCTAAAGATTGATCAGACAAATCTGACAGCCTAATCAGCACATCCAGATTCTTACTCTTAATCACTTCAACAAGCTCAAGAACTTCAGTTTTTTGATTCACCGAAGTGCTTGTCTGATTATACGAATCACACAGTACTATTGTGTCCGCACCACTAACAATAGCATCTTCAAAAGTAAATTCTGAACTAGTCCCAATCTCTAATTTAGACCTTCTAACAGCCTTCAACCTATCTAAATGGGAATCTTCAAAACCTGAAACTGTAGTCAATTAAACATCCTTCAAAAAAGGTACCTTCGATCGTATGAAGTTGATTATTTACACAACTTAACGTTTAGTCAAACTATACAGCTATAACGGAACACGAAAACATACTATCGTAAATTCTTCTGTTAACATCCAACCAATCAATACTCAGTAAGTTCAAAGGAGCCTGTTTCTTGAAAAGACAAGTACGACATCTATCAGACCAAGAGGCTTTACAGCTACATCAAGAAGCCCTTGTAATTGACAGTAAGCAACCTCCTGCGACTTCAGGATTTCTATTTACAGAAAGAATGAAACTAGACCTTCTGGATATGGATAAGGCCGGATACACCAGGGCTCAAGCATCCAATCAATTGTCCAAAATTGCCATGGATGAAATTCGCGATTCTGAATCAGCTAGGGAGCAATATTTATCCCTCTGGCACCGTTCAGGAGTTAGTGTAGCCAGTGGAACATACAGTGCTGGTATAGAAATCGAGAAGGCTTTTGAGAGTGCAACAGAGGGAATAGCTCAGGCCAGAGGTTACATTGATGCCCTGCAAGGCGAGTTACAACTCATCCTCAAAGCTGAAGATATCGAGACTGTCTATAGTTCGGGCAAACACGGCCTAATTCTCGACTTCCAGGACACATTGCCATTCGGTACAGACCTTTCAAAAATAGACTATTTTTACAATTTGGGCCTTAGGGTAGTCCAACTTACTTATAATTTGCGTAACCTAGTTGGTGACGGGTGTACGGAACGGTATAAAACCGGATTGACATATTTTGGTCAAACTGTAGTCCAAAAACTAAATGAGATGAATATGGCGGTTGATGTTAGTCATTGTAGCCAACAAGTTGGCTGGGATGCCCTTGAAATATCCTCAGCTCCAATAATTGTGACTCATTCCTCAAGTAATTCAATCTGTTTTCACGATAGAGGAAAAGACGACGATTTAGCAAAGGCGATCGCCGAAAAAGGGGGATTCTTTGGGGTAGTTATTGTACCTGGTTTTATACAGAACAACGGCAGTATAGCTACGCTAGATGATTTCGCAAACCATGTAACCCACCTTGTGAACATAATGGGCATTGACCATGTGGGGATAGGTACTGATATTTGTGCTAATGGACCTGAAACTGGCCTCATATATGATCATGAATTTCCTGAAAGCATGCCAGGACAAATCGAATATTTCAAAAAGCATCCAGATGAATTTAACTGGGGTGGCTTTCGCCCGGAGCATAGGCTTACCCCAGATTACAGAATAGAAGGATATTCCAACTTCGGTGACTGGCCAAATATTACCGTAAAACTAGCAGAGAAAGGTTTCAATGAAGATGAACTAAAAAAACTGTTAGGCATAAATTACCTTAGGTATTTTAAGGAGGTTGTAGGTTAATATACATGCTACATGGCCTTAAAACATTTATGTTCTGTCTTAATATTGGCGCGCATATGGGTAAATTTACCTATTGAACCCTCAAAATAGGTTTTGTATTAGGTGTGGTGCAACCGCGAACTCAGCAATACACAAATATTGTGGTCGCTGTGGAAGTGAAATAGGTACAAGAAAACAAATCCTTGGTCCTAACCAATATCCATCTGCAAATTTCATTTTCTTGAACAACGCCAAATTAGGGGTCAACAAATGGTGGGTATGGATTATCTCAATTTTATTAATATTGATGATTTGGAATCTGGTGGGTTTTGTTCCGACCTGGGTGACATGTGAGGCTCTATCATATTTATCCCTTGAAAGCTTCTACTGCGAAGATTACATAATAATAGGGAATTCATATACGCCAAATTTCATTGTCGCCAATGCGGGCTTCGTCATAGGTTTAATTGGGATTTACTATGTAACCAAAATCCTACACAAGAAACAATTTACCCATCTTTTCACCGCCCGTCGATATATTGACTATAAAAGAGTGTTGTTTAGCGCATCCATTGTGGGTTCTATCTTGACGGTATTACTAATTTTGGAGTTATCACTGTCTGATTCAGGTATTAAATTTCAATCGCCGGGAGTAACAGAATATTTACTATTTTTTCTTTTTGTTTTAATGCTCACTCCAATCCAAGCATTCATGGAAGAAGTATTCTTCCGTGGATATCTATTGCAAGGCATACATTTAGTTTTTAGAAATAGGCTAGCAGCAATATTGATATCTAGTGCCTTATTTACATCATTACACTTATCAAACCCAGAGCCTTATGAGTACGGATTTATGCCCTATATAACAGCGATATTCATTATGGGAACGTTTTTGTCATTGGTTACAATAATTGACGGGGGAATAGAAATTGCAACCGGACTACACATAATGAACAATGTGTGGATTTTTCTGATTGCAAATACAGATGTCAGCGTACTAAATAGCCCCTCGCTATTCATTATTCCCATTCAAAAATACGCTTTCTTACCCGATATTCCTATTCAAATCTTATTAAACTTAATAGTTATTGCCTTATTGAATAAAAAATACAAATGGTTTAATTGGTCTAAACTGTATGCACTGGCCCAAAACTACCGTCTTTAGGCGAGCGATGGCAAAACTTTATCTCCGAATAGTTTCATTGATTTTTTGACCACCTCACTAGAAATCCTACCTCTTCGATTAAATTCCAAAATTATCTGGTCTACGTTATCTACCGTAGCCATTATTCTTGCCAATCTCTCAATGCATCCTTCGGGAGAATCGTATATGCAGTGCTCAAGTGCGGACTGAAAATTCCAAGTAGCCCAACCACCAGCCCCTGAAGAGAAATCATGTCTCCCCCCTCCTATGGCAGAAGAATGAACGGGAGGGCCATCAGATATTACGTCAGAATCTCTCCAGTTCTCCCTCATAATCTTTTGGGCCTTTTCTCTAGTTTCCGCAACAAAAAAAGAAATGGCAATGTGAAACGGTTGTTTCCCCTCGTTTGATTTCAATCTATTTTTAACCTTGTGAAAAGTATCGCTGTGCATCTTCAAATTCTCCAGAGGCTGGCTGAGCATGGTACCTATAACACCCATGCCTTGAGAAGCAGCGAACTCAAAAGAGGAATCACTGTTGGCAGCCATCAAAAGAGAGGGATATGGTCTCTGCATTGGCTTAGGTATGACTGGTACATCATCAAAATTCCAATATTTACCTTTATAGGTCAATCTTTCATTAGTCCAAGACTGCCTAAGTATGTCAACGTATTCAGACACCATTTCTCGGCTTTGTGAATTATCGATGTCCTCTGACATTCCTACTACCTGGCTCGCCTTACTGCCAAATCTACCTCCTACACATAAATCAAATCTCCCATTCGTTAAAATATCGCAAGTTGCAATGGTAGAAGCATAATCAACAGGGTGATGGAGTGGAATCTGGGCCGCCAATGTGCCAAACCTAATATTATTAGTCCGTTGGGCTGCCGCACTGGCAACCAATAATGGCTGGGACATAGGCCTTGTAGGGTAGAATGGGGACTCAGCCAGCCATGCCTGTGTGAACCCTAGATCATCTGCCAACTCAATTTCATCAACTGTTTCCCAATGCCTATCCGGAACGGACGATCCTTCATATCCGGGAACCTGCCAAAATATACCGAATTTCAAAATTCACTACCTCTACTTATAATTCATTAGTGGGAAATGCAAACTAAGGTTACAGTGTACAAGCGCTAGAGGCTATACATGATTTTTCAAAAAAGGGTATTCGAAACAAGGTTTGGATGGGTAGGGATCGAAATCAAGAACTTCAAAGTAAGTAGAACAACGCTCCCGTATAGTCAAAAACAAGACTGTTTGAATTCCGTCTCATTATGGGAAAGCATCAATGATGATCAATCTCAAAATTTCGATTCACCGATAGAAAAAATCAGACGATATCTGTCAGGACACAATGAGAATTTATCAACTATACCTATATATTTAAAAAAATCGCCTCCTTTCTTTACCTCGGCATGGAAGGCCTGTCGCACTATTCCAAAAGGGGAAACTCGCACATACAAATGGCTAGCAGCAAAGTCTGGTAATAAAAAGGCAATCAGGGCCGCCGGACAAGCAATGGCCAATAATAAGACACCATTATTAGTACCCTGTCATAGGGTAGTTGGGCAAGATGGATCGCTTGTTGGATTTGGTAAAGAAACTAAACAATTAGATCTAAAACAACGATTACTTGAACTTGAACAGCTACATTAATCAAGTAATTATCCAGTCTCAATACAAACTAAAACATGGAGCTCTGTATTGAGACTTTCCCGGAAGCGCCCAGAACAGAATTAAGATCGTCCTCAAGTTCACGACTTACGTTTACTTTTACCGGATACCATTCCATAAAGACCAGTGACTCTGCTGTTTCTATCTCGAGAGCAACATCATCTATTCCTGATGAATTTAAAAGCAATCTCTTTAGATCATCAAGCATCATTTTGTCTTGATGCTCGTCAGCAGACTCCTTGATGCGTAGTATCAATTTCTTTCTGTTAGTAGCAGCCGCATCATATTCTGGCGATTGTGTTCCATTACTTGTTCCGTTACTTTCACTAGAAGTCACCTTATTGACTTTAGCGGTTTCAATATAAGCCGGTTTTTCTTTCCCAGTTTTCTCGTAGCCATTATTATTCAGGTCTATTGCTCCATTTTTGTCGTACTTCAATGTAGTTTTCAGGTCTAACTCAACACCATTTTGAACACTAATTGTGATATCACCATCGCGTTCCCTGATATTTCCACGTATTTCAAGAAGCTTCCCAGGCTCCCACAAGTTCATTGTCTTGGATAATATGTCCTCCCAAACTACAGCTTCCAAGCTACCATCCAACATTTCCATTGTCACAACTTTGAAAGGTCTATTGTCCCTGGTCATCCTGTCCACAACAGTAGAAACCTGTCCTCCCAATGTGATCCGGCCTCTTACATTTTCATTCTGAATTTTTGCGATCATCACGTAAGTGTCCTGATCAAGTCCATGCAAAAGTTTTTCTAAATTATTAGCAGCCGATATGCTTATACCCATAAGCTCCACTTCCCACATTCTTTTCTGTTGATCACTTGTAGATAGAAGTGGGACTTCTATCGAGGAAAGTGACGATTCAACAGACTCACCGAACATGTCGAACATGGAAGATTGGTTGGAATGTTTCAAATTGGCTTCTTCTTGAGCTAGTGATGATATTCGGTCAGCCACCTCTAGTATCCCAGCTCTATCACCAAAATCATCAAAGGCTCCAGCCATTATCAGAGATTCGATAGCTTTTTTATTTAAACTCGAGAGATTCCCTTCTTTGCACAGCAATTCTATTGAATCAAACTCAGCTACATCTACTCTTGACTCAACTAAAGGACGGAGCGCCTCTGAACCTACATTCTTTACCGCAGCGAGCCCAAACCTAATTGACTGTGACCCGTCTTCACTTGGCTGTACCGTAAAACCAATTTCGCTTTTGTTAATGTCCGGCGGAAGAACATCAATATCCATTCTTCTACAATCCGCGACCGCCGCTATCAAGCGATCTTTATTGTCCATGTACGAATTCATAAAGGCCGCCATATACTCGGCAGGGTAATTCGCCTTGAAATAAGCAGTCCAATAAGACACGAGACCATAACTGACGCTGTGTGCTTTGTTAAACGCATATCCAGCAAAAGGTTCAACCAAATCGAATACAGTTTCAGCTAAATCAGAGGAATGTCCTTTCTCTAAAGCTCCATTTAGAAATTTTTCCTTTTCTTCAGCCATAATTTCAGGAACTTTTTTCCCCATGGCTTTTCTGACTATATCTGCTTCTCCCAATGTGTATCCAGCAAATTCTCTAGCGATGTGTAGAACTTGATCTTGATAAACAATAACCCCATACGTCTCCTCCAATATGTCCTCCAACGCAGGATGAACATATGTGACCTCTCTTCTCCCATGTTTGCCATCGATAAATGTCCCTATATGCTCCATGGGACCAGGTCTGAACAAAGCGATCATTGCAGCAACATCTCCCAAGGAGGAAGGTTTTAGCTCTTTTATATGCCGAGTCATCCCTGCGCTTTCCAATTGAAAAATACCAACGGTTTCTCCTCTAGAAAGCAGATCAAACGCATTTTTATCATCTAGTGGTATCTCTGCTAATCTCAAAGATACCCCATAATTTTCCTTGACGGAATTTACCGCCTGATCTAGTACTGTTAGATTAACAAGACCAAGGAAATCCATTTTAAGCAGTCCAAGATCTGCTAAAGGATCCATAGCATACTGTGTCATTACGGCGCCGGCATCGTCTCCTCTAGAAGTAAATTCGAGTGGCACGACTTCATTAAGTGGCTCTTTGGATATCACGACTCCAGCAGCATGAAGACTTTTATGTCTGGTCACCCCTTCAAGCTGCTTTGCCGTCTCTATCAAGGTTTGAGTTTCAGGGCTTGAATCAAAATTTGTCTTCAATTCGGCACTTTGTACAAGTGACTCCGAGATCCCGATGTTCAATTTGTCAGGTATCATACGTGCGATTCTATCGACGCTATCCAATGTCATCCCCAAAGCACGACCTGCGTCACGAATAGATTGTTTGGCACCAAAAGTGCCAAAAGTTATTATGTGCGCAACATGTTCTCTGCCGTATCGAGAAGCGCAATAATTTATCACCTCTTGACGCCTGTCATCCTGGAAATCCATGTCGATATCAGGCATTTCCTTTCTTTCTAAGTTTAGAAATCTTTCAAACACTAGCTTAAAAGGCATGGGATCAACATCGGTTACCCCAAGGCAATAAAGAACAAGACTAGCAGCGGCACTTCCTCTAACTGTAAAAAAAATATCGTTTTTACGGACAAACCTAGCGATATCCCAAACAACTAAAAAATAATCCGGAAATTGAGTCTCTTTAATAACTGACAACTCATACTCTAACCTTTTCCTGTACTCCTCGCCTGTCCCAGACAATTTGGATTTGTACCCTTCCCAACATATTCTAGAAAGATACTCATTAGAATCCATTCCCTCAGGGACAGGAAATTCTGGCAATCTCTGTTTCCCAAAGTCCAGCTCAAGATTACACATTTCAGCGACCATCTCGGTATTCTTGATAGCTTCAGGTACATCCCGAAAAAGATCCGACATTTCATCATGACTTTTCAGATGATATGAAGACTCCTCAAATCTCATTCTAGTAGGATCATTTATATTTGTGGCGGTTTGTATGCACAGCAAAACATCATGATTGGGAGCGTGTTCCTGCAATACATAATGGGAATCATTAGTAGCTACCAGTGGAATATTAGTTTCCTTATTAAGCTTATAAAGTCCTTTATTTATCTCAGGCAAGTCCGGAACACCCCCATGAGACATCAATTCAAGAAAATAAGAGCCGAATAACTCCTTGTACCATTGCGCAGACTCCAACGCCTCCGTGTATCTGTCTTGAGCCAACAGCCAAGGAATCTCTCCACTTGGGCAACCAGACATAACTACCAACCCTTCCGAGTGTCTCTCCAATAGTTCCTTATCTACTCTCGGTTTCTTGTAATAACCTTCTAAATTAGATTTGGTCACTAAGTCTACGAGATTTTGATAGCCTGACATATCTTTAGCCAAGACAGTCATATGATGAATCTTCTCGCTAGGATTACGATCAAACCTACTTCCTCTTGCGAGGTACATCTCACACCCAATAATCGGCTTAACTCCAACTTTCTTAGCCTCACGATAGAAGTCAATGGCTCCATATAAAGCTCCATGATCTGTAAGAGCCAAACTTTTCATTCCTAAGTGTGAAGCTTGATTGACAAGAGGAGAAATTCTAGCCAGACCGTCAAGCATACTGTATTCGCTGTGAACGTGCAGATGTGTAAACAATAAACTAATCCTGAAGGTTATTTCGCTTAAGGGCTATATATGGGCTACCCAACCCATCTAAGCTCAAAGGATGAACTGATTATAGACACACAACAAGGTCACTTAGCAAGGCGGTCGTTAACAATTTCAGATGATCTTTTATAAATGGGACAAAAAAAATCCCCTGCCATAATGGCAGGGGATTTTATTGAGCCTATATTCTAACCTCTAATAGTCCATTGGAGGCATTGCAGGTGCTGCAGGTTCAGGCTGCGGAATATCACTGATTAATGACTCAGTTGTAAGTACCATGGCCGCAACGCTAGATGCGTTTTCTATGGCGGCTCTTGTAACCTTGGCTGGGTCCATTATCCCCTGTTCTAGTAAGTTTCCGTACTGACCAGTCTCAGCATCATATCCATAATCTCCATCACCTTTCAGGGTCTCAGCAAGAATAACTTCTCCGGAAACACCTGTGTTCTCTGATATAAGCATGAGAGGCTTTACCAAGGCAGCTCTGAGGATATTGATACCTGTTTGTTCATCCCCATCTAAATTCAATGAATCTAGTGCCTGTCTAGCTCTAATCAACGCTAATCCGCCTCCAGGTACAATACCTTCTTCAACAGCTGCCCTTGTAGCGGATAGGGCGTCCTCGACCCTATTCTTCTTTTCTTTGAGCTCAACCTCTGTTGCAGCTCCAACCTTTATGATCGCTACTCCACCCGACAACTTGGCCAGCCTCTCCTGAAGTTTTTCTCTGTCAAAATCGGAAGTGGTTTCTTCTATTTGGGCTCGAATCTGATTTATTCGTCCCGAGATCTGCCCATCTTCTCCATGCCCTTCAACAAAAGTGGTTTCTTCTTTGCTAGCAACAACACGTCGGGCCCGTCCGAGATCTTCTACAGTCACTGAATCTAACTTTCTACCAACCTCTTCACTTATTACAACCCCGCCGGTAAGGATAGCCATATCTTCAAGCATAGCCTTTCTTCTATCGCCGAATCCTGGGGCTTTTACGCCAAGCACGTTCAAAGTTCCTCTAAGTTTGTTAACCACCAATGTGGCTAGTGCCTCGCCCTCGATATCTTCAGCAATGATCACTACGTTTTTACCAATCTGAAGAACTTTCTCCAAGGCTGGCAGTAAATCGCTCACAGCAGACACTTTCTTGTCGGTTATGAGTATGTATGGGTCCTCTATGGCAGACTCCATCCGATCTTGGTCACTAATGAAATAAGGAGAAATATACCCTCGATCGATCTGCATGCCTTCAACGAACTCTTGCTCGTAATCCAGGCCTTTAGATTCTTCTACAGTGATTACTCCGTCTTTACCGACCTTTTCCATTACGTCCGCAATCAAGTTACCCATTTCGTCGTCGTGGGCTGATAGAGATGCCACCTGGCCTATCTGGACTCGTCCTTCTACCGGGTTGGCCATTTCTTGCACTGAGTTCCGCAGCGTGTCAACTGCTTTATCTATACCCCTTTTTATAGCCATCGGATTCGCACCAGCCGCTATGTTTTTAAACCCTTCATGGATTATTGCTTGGGCTAAAACCGTCGCTGTTGTAGTACCATCCCCCGCAACATCATTGGTTTTGCTGGCAGCCTCTTTGAGAAGCTGGGCACCCATATTTTCGAAGGAATCCTCTAATTCTATTTCCTTTGCTATGGTGACACCATCACTACATACTTGTGGCGGACCAAATTTCTTATCAAGAACAACATTTCTTCCACGTGGCCCTAAGGTGACGCCGACAGTATCTGCCATGGTGTCAATTCCACGTTTCATAGCTGCTCTTGCTTCTTCACTGAAAGTAAGCTGCTTAGCCATTACTCGCTCCTAAACATTTTTTTTAAAAACCCTGAAACTATTTCTTGAAAAGAATATCGTCGTCGCGCAACACTAAATATTCGATTTCCCCTTCCTTGTACTCTGTGCCAGCGTACTTGGAGTAAACGACCGTATCCCCAACAGCGACGTCCATTGGGACCCTGTTACCTTCATCCGTTAATCGGCCCGGCCCAACAGCCACAACGGTTCCCTCTTGGGGTTTTTCTTTCGCAGTGTCTGGAATATATATTCCGCCAGAACTCATCTGTTCATCCCCTTCCTGGGGTTCGACTACCACTCGATTTCCCAAAGGCTTAAACCCAACTTTTGTAGTCATGGTTACCTCCTAAATTAATTCCTTGATTAATACCATCTTTTCCCTTTATCTGATAAAGGCGTTCCATCCATTCTGGGCGCACTCTTTGAAAGATAGGGCCAAAGTATTTTAAAGGAGCAAAAAATTCCTTGTCAACATTGGCATGCTAATCTCCAGCTACTTAAGCAAAAAACGCATAAAATACGGCCGCTGAAATATCCATCATTTCTGCTTTAAATTATAAGGTCATCCACTTACTAGCAAAAAACAATAATGGTTTGCCTTCGTTGACCTGAATCTCCTCGACAGATCCAATGAATATAGTGTGATCACCCTCTCTGTGGGCATTGACAACTTTACAATCCATTGACGCGAGAGCATTATTGACAAAGGGGATACCTGTCTTAGATGTGGTGAAATCTGACTCAAATTTCTCACTGCCCTGATTGGCCGAGGACGCGTAAAACTCTCCGATATCTCTTTGACTCTCACTGAGTATATTAATCCCGTATCGTCCAGTCTCCTCTATTATAGGGAAGGTATTAGCGTTGTGGCCGACACACACCATAACCAACATAGGTTCCAAAGATACAGAAGCTATTCCATTTGCAGTCATCCCATGAGTGGACCCGTCTTTTTCCAAAGTGGTTATCAAAGAGACTCCCGTAGCAAAACTGCCCCAAGCTCTCCTAAACATAGCTCCATCACTCACTTTGAATCTCCTTGTAGCCTGATAAAATCTATCTGCATGGTATCACTACTTCTCTAACGACAATAATTTAATAGTAAAGACAAAATTTTAAAGGCCAATCTCCAGCGTATAAACGTATGACGTCAGAACTCTTCGCCTCCAGAGGTTTGACACTATTTGCAAACCCAAAATAAAATCACCCTGCGCAGTACGGATATTAAAAGGGATTACTACTTCAGGTGGACAAGTCAATGATGTTAGTATCCTTCCAAGCCAAGTACGAGGATTATTTACATGGCAACGAAAGCATACATATTGATCGAGACCACAGTTGGTAAAAGTACGGACGTATCTGAAGTATTGACCGACCTACCTGACGTAGTGAACGTTGACGCCGTTACCGGCCCATATGACATTATCGCCATAGTGTCCTCAAAGGACCTAAATTCGGTCGGGGAACTTGTGACTAACGACATTCACACAATACCCGGGATCGTTAGGACAGTTACTTGTCTTTCGCTTAACTGAGAAAACGAACTAGCGCAGCAAAAAGAATCAGAAATAAAGGGCAAAAATGGATTTTAAATTTACTGATGAAGAGGAAACTTTTCGGTCTGAACTGTCCTCCTGGTTAACGAATGAATTAGCAAATGTTTCTGATTTTCAAAGAGAAGATCCTGACGAAAACTGGAAGTTTACTCTTGACATGCGACAGAAACTATCCCAAAAGGGTTGGCTGACTATGGCATGGCCCGAAGAGTATGGGGGCCAAAACGCATCACATATGATGCAGGTCATATTTGCTGAGGAAATGTCATATAACAGGGCTCCGGGCAGAGACATTTTTGGCACTCGAATGATGGCTCCCACCTTGATGATACATGGAACAGAGGAACAAAAAAGAGAATTCTTACCTCCGGTATCAAAAGGGGAAGTACAGTGGTGTCAAGGTTACTCGGAACCTGAATCTGGTTCAGACCTAGCTTCACTTCAAACTAGGGCCGTGGAAGACGGGGACGACTTTGTAATAAATGGTACAAAGATATGGACATCCGGTGCCCATAGAGCGGATCACATCATGGTTCTCACGAGAACAGATCCAGATGCCCCAAAACACAGAGGTATAAGTTTCCTACTTTGCGACATGAATACCCCAGGCCTAACGGTCAACCCAATCGTAAACATGGCTGGTGACCATAACTTTAATATGATTACATTCGACAATGTCAGAGTTCCCAAAAAAAACTTGGTTGGGGAACAGGACAGAGGATGGTATGTTGGGGCAACATTATTGGATTTTGAAAGATCAGGTGTAGATTATTCTGCAGGAGCCCGTAAAACTTTAGAAGAACTTACAGACTATTCCAAATCAAATAGCCTCAACGGCAAATTGCTTGCTGATAATGAAGTTGTCAGAAACAGGCTGGCCGATCTAGCTATCGAGGTCGATGTAAGCAGGTTAATTTCTTATAACATAGCATGGATGCAAAGTGAGGGTCTCGTACCGAACAAGGAATCATCTATGGGAAAGGTTTTTGGTACAGAGTTACAACAGCATATCAGCCAGGTGGGTATGCAAATGCTGGGGTTACATGGGCAATTAGCTCCAGGCTCAAAACACGCCGCATTAGAAGGTCGGATAAATCATATGTACCTTAGCAACGTCTCGGAAACTATCGCAGCCGGAACGTCAGAAATCCAGAGGAATATAATCGCTACAAGAGGGCTTGGATTACCCAGAGGATAGTAGTCACAAATTTAAGGATAGATAAGTATGGATTTTAGATTCGAATCTGTAGATGAGGACTTTCGATCAGAAATTGTAAATTTTGTAGACAAAGAATTACCTTGGAAATGGTCTCAGGAAGACCTAGACCCTGAAGATGAGAAAGATTCCATTCTGGTCCGTCAGTTCAAAAAACAACTGGGAGAGAAAGGGTGGCTGACCATGGCATGGCCTGAGGAATATGGTGGCCAGGCAGCGAGCCATATGAGGCAAGTCGTTTTTAACGAAGAGATGGCCTACAGGGGTATACCTGCCGGTGACGCAGGGATCCGTATGGTAGGTCCCATTCTCATGCTTTACGGTACTGACGAGCAAAAAAGAGAATTTCTACCTAAGATAGCTGGAGCTGAGATCAACTGGTCTCAGGGATATTCTGAACCAGACTCTGGTTCGGACTTAGCGTCTTTGCAAACTAGAGCCGTGGAAGACGGAGACGACTTTGTGGTGACAGGTTCAAAAATTTGGAATTCGGCCCACGCAGACTCAGACTGGATGTTCATGTTGGCTCGAACAGATCCAGATGCGCCTAAACATCGCGGAATCAGCTTTTTGCTAACAGAGTTGGACGGCACAGACGGGGTTACTGTAGAAAAGATACCCATGATGTGGGACGCATATCGCGGCCTGGTTACATTTGATAATGTCAGGGTACCTAAAAAGAATCTGGTAGGAGAGCAGGACAGAGGATGGTATGTCGGAGCGGCCCTATTGGACTTTGAACGTTCTGGGGTTGACCGCCCTGCAAGAGCAAAAAGAGTCCTTGAGGATTTGGTTAATTTCTGCAAGGAGAACAAAAAAAATGGCCGGCTACTGGCTGACGATCCAGTAATTAAAAATGAACTATCGGAACTGGCGGTACAAATTGAGGCTGTTAGATTAATGTGCTACAACGTCGCATGGATGCAAAGCCAGGACATGATACCCAATAAAGAAGCATCTATAACTAAAGCATACGGAACTGAAATGCTCAATCGGTTATACGGGCTGGGGGTAAAAATTATGGGCCCATTTGGGCAGCTTGACCCCGGCTCGAAATGGGCTCCATTGGGAGGTCGTATAGAAAATGCATACCTGCGCTCTTTTGGCGGGATGGTTGCGGCCGGAACATCAGAAATACAGAGAAACGTGATCGCTACACGTGGCCTTGGATTGCCACGAGGATAGCAAGTAAACGGGAAGAACCCACCACATTAGGAGACGACATCAATGGACCTCGGACTAAATGAAACTCAACAGATGCTTAAGAATAGTGCTCAAGAATTCTTAGAGACTGAATGCACAGACACATATGTCAGAGAGATGGAAGAAGATGAACGAGGCTATACCCCAGAAATATGGTCAAAAATAGCCGAGCAGGGTTGGTTGGGGTTAATTATCCCTGAAAAATACGGTGGAGTAGAGCTACAGTTCCAGGATCTAACAATATTACTTGAAGAAATGGGCAGATACATGTTGCCAGGTCCATATTTTTCTACCGTCCTTCTTGGTGGCATGTCCATAATGGATGCCGGCACAGAGGAGCAGAAATCAGAGTACTTGCCAAGAATAGCGGAAGGTCAGATTATCACCACTCTAGCACTTACGGAACCTTCTGCAAGATGGGATCCTGCGGGTATCGAGCTAACGGCTACAAAATCTGGGAACCAGTACGTTCTTAGCGGCACTAAATTATTCGTTACAAACGCTAATGTGTCAGATTTCATAGTAGTGGCAGCTAGAACAGGCGAAAACGAACAGGATATTAGTTTGTTCATCGTACCGTCCAATGCTGACGGAATTAGTCTTACAGACTTGAAAACCATAGCATCAGACAAGCAGTCGGAAGTAATATTCGAAAATGTTTCTGTTGACGAAAACTCTTTGCTAGGAAAAGCAAATGAAGGCTGGGCCACAATTGAAAAAGTATTGCAGTGGGGAGCGATCGGTAAATGCGCTGAGATGTCAGGAGGTGGGCAGAGCGTTTTGGACATGACCGTAGAATACGCCAAGCAGAGAACTCAATTCGGTAGACCAATCGGAAGTTTTCAAGCAATACAGCATCATTGTGCCAACATGGCAACAGATGTCGAGGGGTCCAAATTTATCACCTACCAGGCCGCCTGGAGATTGTCGGAAGGGCTTCCAGCAGAAAGAGAAGTCGCGATGGCCAAAGCTTGGGTAAGTGAGGCTTATAGGCGAGTATGCGCGCTAGGGCATCAATCCCATGGTGCTATCGGTTTTACAAAAGAACACAACATGCAACTCTATTCTAGGAGAGCAAAAGCTGCTGAAATAATGTTTGGTGACTCTAACTTTCATCTTGAAAAAGTGGCCAAAAAGATCGGGTTGTGAGCTGGGAACAAGACAGACCTGTCAATCAAAAAATTTACGCTGGACTAAAATTCAATAGTCTTATCCCGGTGAATGACTAATAAATGTCACAAGTACCGCACATAATTTGCACCGACATATTCAAAATATTTAAAGTTGCAGACCTTGAGGTAGTTGCTCTACGAGGTCTAGACCTCACTATAGACCAGGGAGAAGTTGTAGCCATTGTTGGGGCAAGTGGAAGTGGGAAAACTACCTTCCTAAATATATTAGCAGGGTACGATAAACCATCTGCAGGAACTATCGAAGTGACCGGAAGAGATCTTGTCCATTTCTCCGATAAAGAGGCTGAATATTACCGGAGATCTGAAATAGGATTTGTCTGGCAACAAACTAGTCGTAACTTGTTTCCATATTTAACTGCCTTCGAGAACGTCCAACTACCTATGAAGCTAAATAATCTAGGAAGTGGAGAATCTATAAAAAACGCGGCATTAGAGTTACTAGATCTTGTTGGGCTGAAAGAGCGAGCTCATCAGACCCCAGAAAACCTGTCCGGAGGGGAGCAACAGAGAACTGCTATAGCAGTTGGACTAGCCAATCAGCCTTCAATCCTGTTGGCTGACGAACCAACAGGGGAATTAGACGATCAAACTGCTTCAGATATTTTAGACCTGTTTGGAAAAATTAACAGCGAATTAGGGACCACAATCATTATAGTCACCCATGACCCACAGATAGCATACAAAGTACGAAGGGTAGTTTTAATACAGGACGGTAAAACGTCCAAAGAAATCATAAGAAACGACGAGTACCGTCGGATATCAGGCGAAGCATCCGAAAACCGCCAATTGGATGAATTCACCCTTATTGACACTAATGGAAGATTGCAAATACCAGTCAGCATGCTAGAAGATTTGGACATTACAGGCAAGGCGAAATTAGAATTATTCGATAAACATCTCAAAATATACGGACCAGAAACTACTGATGGATAGAGAAAATCCTGCTTTGCTCAAAACATCCGGTTTAGTCAAAACATACCCGTCTTCAGATGGAGAGATTACCATACTTGACCATATAGATTTTGAGGCGTCTGAAGGAAATTTTATAGCCATTGTCGGAAGATCAGGATCTGGCAAAACTACATTTTTGAATATGTTGGCGGGACTAGACGCGCCCACAAAAGGTAGTGTCACTATAAACGGACAAAACCTGTCAAATATGAGCGATGCTGAACTTACACAGTTGAGAAGACATACGGTTGGTTTTGTATTTCAATCTTTCGGTTTACTACCTCTTTTGTCAGCATATGAAAATGTTGAGTTACCTCTTCGTATTGCCGGCTACTCAGTAAAGGACAGATCATCACTAACCATGGAAGCGTTAGAGATCGTAGGTTTGGAAAAAAGAAAAAGCCATAGGCCATATGAGTTATCTGGCGGTGAGCAGAAACGCGTATCGATAGCAAGGGCAATTGTGGTAAAGCCTCCACTAATCTTAGCCGATGAACCTACAGGAGAGTTAGACTCGAATAACTCAAAGTCAATTTTTGGTTTGTTTAGAGAAGTGGTAACAGAGCAAAAAATAACCATAATTACCGTAACTCACGACTCAACTCTGCTTTCAATGGCGGATGATGTAAAGGAATTAAACAACGGGAAACTCCAATCTATCAAGACTGAAGGACAGCGATTCCGATAATCCTGACTTAAAGTCGATCGAAATAGTCCAAATTCAACTAGATTTCATGCAAGGCACTCCTTAGACTTAACTTAGCGTGGAGCCCCTCAATGCTCGATAAATGGCTATTCAATAAGTCACATTAGGAAAATTTATTGAATGGACTCAAATAATGACATTGGCACTTCTACAGAACGTCTGGAAAAATACCTTTCTAACCCGTTCACCAAAACAACATCAGATCTAAATCGGTCACATCAAGAGAGAACCACATGTTTCTCATACATTTGCCCTTATGCCTTTCAGTGTGTGTACAAAACGATCAGGCCTGCAAAAGTGTTATTAAGAAATTGCGCCCAACAAAATGGTAAACATGTAAATGAAAAACCAAACTTATCCAACCTGTCTCTCGATCTTTTAGCCAAAAGAAGGAAACAGGGGTCGCCTCTAGGCATAAAAACTTTGGCGTTACTTGATGCCTCCAGGCCAAACGGTCCGATTAGATGAAAGGTATAATCAATTAACAGCACAACTACGATCAAGGAGCAAATATGGAGTCTAAATTATTCGACCTGAAAGGAAAAACAGCCTTAATAACTGGTGGAAACGGTGGCATCGGTTTCGGTATGGCTGTCGGTCTTGCCGAGGCAGGCGCCAATATTATCATTGCTGCTAGGAATAAAACTAAAACTGATGAGTCAATTTCAAAATTGAAGGGTCTGGGGACCAATTGCGAAGGCATCGAGGTCGAAGTGACCGATGAATCATCTGTTCAAAACATGATATCTAGGTCGGTCGAAAAATTCGGCAACGTCGATATATTAATAAATAATGCCGGTATCGGTATAAGAAAACGGCCTGAAGAATACACTTTAACTGAATGGAATAAGGTAGTGGACATAAATCTCACTGGCGCATTTATATGTTCTAAAGAAGTTTATCCGCATATGAAAAAAAATGGTGGTGGCAAAATAATCAACATAGGCTCTATGACATCCATTTTTGGGCTTGATTGGGCTGTTGCATATGCATCGAGCAAAGGTGGAATAGTGCAAATGACGAAAACCCTAGCTGTATCATGGGCGAAAGACAACATTCAGGCAAACTCCATACTCCCTGGGTGGATTCACACTGATCTCACTCAGGGTCTTAAAGACAATTTTAGAGACCGATATGATCACATACTTACCCGAATACCTCATGAGAGATGGGGAGAGCCAGATGATTTGGCAGGAACCGCAGTATTTCTTTCAAGCAAAGCATCTGACTACGTAACCGGAGTATCTATCCCAGTGGATGGCGGATACACATCATATTAGCAAATATTCTTTGTCAGGAATGAAAAATGGAAAGCAACAAATTTCTTTTAGATGTGCAAGAAGGAATCGCCACTATCACTTTTAACCAACCTGAAAAACATAATGCTATAGATTATGAGGGATGGAAAATACTGCTAAAAGAAATCACAAATTTAAGTGCGGACAAAGATATTAGAGTAGTAGTGTTTACTGGAGCCGGTGGGAAGTCATTTTCTGCTGGAGCAGATATAAAAGATTTTGAGAAAAACAGACAAGATTCATGTTCTGGTCGAATCTATTCGGATGCGTTTGATGGAGCACTTGATGCCATTGAAAATATGCCCGTACCTACGATATCCAAGATAAATGGAATATGCGTCGGTGGAGGATGTGAATTGTCTATGGCAACAGATATCCGAATAGCTTCGGAAAAAAGCAAATTTGGCATTCCAGTGGCCAAACTTGGAATTTTAGTTGGATATCGAGAGATGAAAAGATTAATCAATTTAGCAGGCTCTGGAAATGCTTCATATATATTACTAAGCGGTCGTATATTTGACGCTACAGAAGCGCTGCAAATGGGCCTAGTTAATCAGGTAGTGCCCGAAAATAAATTAGATGATATTGTTTCCAAACTTGCCGCCGAAATGGTACCCCTTGCCCCATTATCACAAATGCGACATAAAAAAATCCTGTCAACCACTGTAAACAACCCCTCATTATTCAACTTAAGTGAGGAAGAAACACTACTACCTTTTAGTAACTTTGACAGCGAAGACTTCAAAGAAGGACAGTCAGCGTTTGTGGAAAGAAGGGTTCCCAAATTTAAGGGTAAATAGTTTCTATAATATGTAATTACAAAGAATCAATCTTACTTACAGTAGCAGATATAATCGTTTGAAAAAGCTTGATATTGCAGGCCCAATATCGATATTTTACGTAAGAGATTTTAAGAAGAAATCTGCTATTTTGGTTTCCATATAGGCTCTATCTGCCTGACGTCTAGGCATGTGACGCTCATCTGGAAAGATCAACAAATTGTAGGATTTATTCTCTGAAATCAATGAATTGATTAACCGGGCTGTGTGTCTAAAATGCACGTTTTCATCAATTAACCCATGGACCAGTAACAATTCACCCTCTATATTCTTAACATGGGCCATAACGTTGCTTTTTTCGTACCCGGCTCTGTTTTCTTCCGGAGTCCCCATATAACGCTCAGTATAGTGAGTATCGTATCCATCCCAGCTTGTCACCGGAGCACCTGCCACAGCACATTTAAATAGATTTGGTTTCTTCGCAAGACACATTAGCGCCATATACCCACCATAGCTCCACCCATATATGCCAATCCTATTTTTGTCAGCCAATCCTTGAGAAATCAACCAATTCAGCCCGAATTCTTGATCTTCGACTTCCAAATTTCCCATATTCCCTTTAATAACCGATTCAAATGTAGCTCCTCGCCGAGAACTACCTCGATTGTCCAGAACAAAAACCAAGAATCCTTTTTCTCTAAGATATTGTGCCCGCATTGCCACTGTCATATTCCAGCCGTTTGTAACCATCTGAGCGTGTGGCCCACCATAAACACTTACAACAGTTGGAAAAGGACCGTCCCCATATTGTTTATCAGGCTTATAAATCGCCCCAAACAATTCGGTACCCTCAGGAGTAATCAATGAAATCATCTCCGGTGGCTTGAGATCTATACCCGAGATATGGACATAATCCTGCAGAAATATATTACGTTCGATAGCTCCTGTGTTGACAGAACAGATATTTATTGATGGTGGCTGAACCAAGCTGTGATAAATATCTACAAATCGATCCGATTTAACATTCATAAACACGGAGTGAACCCCGGGGATTGATGTCAATTTCTCTAACTTGGTACCATCAAAATCTATTCGATATAGATGTCTCTCCTTTGCATCTTCAAGCGTGGCCATAAAGTATACTTTGTCAGTTTTCCTATCTATGCCGGCAATCGCATCCACCTGCCATTCACCGGAAGTAATCTGTCTTATAAGTGTTCCATCGACGGAATAAAGATACAAATGCATAAATCCTGAACGTTCTGAAGCCCATATGAATCGATTCCCATCTACAGGTCTGAACATATTGTGTAAGTTTATCCAGTTATCACTACTCTCCGACAGGATAGGCCTTTCCAACAGATCAGTAACATCAAAACAACTCACCTGAAGGTTTTTTTGGCTCCGATCCTGTAATTGCACAAACAATCTTTGGTCATCCAGCCAATCAATCCTTGCGATATATTCATATTTGTCTGTATTAATCCATCTGATATCCCCTGAGCTCACTTGGATGACGCCCAGCTTGACGTCAGGGTTTATGTCCCCTGCAAACGGGTACCTGTGCTGTTCATATACTTCCGGCCCATAGCTATCTTTACCGATATGGGCAATGTTAAATTTAGAGACCATTCGTTCATCGACCTCTGTGAACGCGATGTATGAACTATCTTTAGACCACCAATACCCGGTTCCCCTCTGCATTTCTTCCTGAGCTATGTAGTCTGCCAAACCACGGGTTTTACCTGAATCGCCGACAGTCAATTGCCTCGGCGATCCTCCGTTAATGTCTACGAGATAAATCTCACCATTGCTTACAAAAGACACTAACTCGCCGTCGGGAGAAATTTTGGGGTCAACACAGGAATAATGTTCAGATGACACCAGTAATCGCGGTACCCCAGAGAGTGAGTCGAGTATGTAAATATCACTACCAGAAGGAATGAGCAGCTTGCCCGTGCTTGACCACATATAACTGGTGATCCCAGTTGACATTTGCCTTAGTCGCTGCTTTCTTAACTGTTCTTCAAGGCTTTCTTCTGCATCAGATTTATTTAGCTGATCAGCTATTAACGTTTCTCGCCCCTCACGTATATCATAAGAATATAGGCCTTTTACTCCCGCAGCAGTTAAGGAATCTACAGTTCGCAAAAATAATACTCGGTCACCATCGCTGTCAAATGTAAATGAAGTGGGAAAATCCATACCTGGCGGTGGAAACTTGGAAACTTCCTCGGCAGAAAAAGTCACGATTTAAACAACCTTACCGCTACTTTTCTAACTGCTGAAACCAGTTCATCAACGTCTTCACCGGTAGAATACACATTCAGTGAACCTGATAGTCCGTTCAGTAGAACTCCCTCATTTAGCATAGCAAGGAAAAATGCTTTCTTAGTAGCTGATTCCGTTGTCACAACATCCCTGTAATTTGATATCGCTTTATCAGTGAAATGCATACCGAAAAATGAACCTATGCCGGTTATTTGTACTGATACGTCCAATTCAGAGAAAACGGCATTTAGTTTTTCTCTTATTTCCTTACCTAAAGCATTCATTCTTAGATAAACGTCATCTGTGAGACTTTCCATAACAACTATGCCGGCCTTCATGGTCAACGGGTTGGCATTGAAAGTACCGGCATGGGCTATTTCGGCACCACCGTTCGAAGGATCGAATCCATTCATTATTTCTTTCTTTCCTCCAAAAGCGCCTACAGCCAATCCGCCACCGATTATTTTGCCTAAGGCTGTCATATCTGGAACGACATTAAAAAATTCTTGAGCACCTCCGCTGGACAACCTGAAACTTTGAACTTCATCAAATATGAGTACTATCCCCAGTTCTGAAGTTTTTTCTCTGACAAATTCCAGATATTCCTGATCCGCGGGAAGATAACCAAATGATGAGACAACTGGTTCCATTATGACGCATGCAATTTCATGGGAATAACGATCCAAAATATCCCTCATACCTTCAATATCGTTATACTCCACAACAAAAACTCCTTCAGCCACATTTTTAGGCTGCCCATCATATTCAGGTATCGGAGCAGGCCCCGAAGGGTTCAATTTATCTTGCGGGGTATAAACACTTACTGATACATATTCGTGGGACCCATGGTACCCACCTTCTATTTTTACTATTTTCTCTTTCCCGGTATATAGTCTGGCGGCTCTGATCGCCATCATTGTGGCTTCGGTACCAGAGTTAGTAAATCTAATGGTGTCTATCGATGGAATTCTCGTACAAAGGATCTCAGCCAAATTGATTTGACTCTCAGTAGGTCCACTATAGGCGGCACCAAGATCGATTTGGTCCTTAATTACGGCGGATATATGTCGATTCGCATGCCCTAAAATCAAACTGGTAGCGTTAATCATGAAATCCAAATATTTATTGCCATCTACATCATAAACATAGGATCCTTTCCCCCTTTCTATGAAATGAGGATATGGGTCGAAATAAGCGGTGCCGCGTGAGCTACCGCCTGGCAGGTATCTAGAGGCCTTCCTCTGCATTTCTAGGGACTTGGGAGTCTTTGTCTGGTATGAGTCTATTTCAGCCTGAATCTTTCGTTTTTCCATAAACCATTTCCTAGAATCAGTTAGAGTTTAAAAGTGAATTTCTCAACAAAGAATATTTCTATTTTTTATTGATACCCGCAAGAATCTCATTCAAGCTGCCGGATCGAAATCCATCAAGATCAACTGTTACGTAGGAATAACCAATGGTTTTAAAGTACTGTGAAACCTCGGATCTGAAATTTTCCTCCATCACCAAGGCAAAATCCTGTGGTTCTACCTCAATTCTGGCGACTGTATCGTGATGCCTTACTCTGAGTTGTTTCAAGCCTTTTTTTCTTAGAAAATGTTCAGCTTTCGCGATTTTCGTAAGTGCCTCAACAGTAACTGTAGTCCCATATGGAATCCTGGATGAAAGACAGGCTTGAGCGGGTTTATCCCAGGTTGGGAGTCCCATCTCTTGAGATAGTTCGCGGATTTCATTTTTCGTTAATCCAGCCTCAACAAGCGGACTTCTGACCCCATACTGTTTTGCAGCTTCAAGCCCGGGTCTGTAATCTCCAAGATCATCAACATTTGTGCCATTCGACACATTTTTTATCTCCTCATCCTCAGCATATTTCATCAGATGTGAATAAAGCTCATCTTTACAAAAAAAACACCTATCGGGATTATTAGCCTGATAATCCGATCTTTCAACTTCTTTTGTGTTTACTACCTTGAAATTCAGGTTCAAATCATGTGCGAGTTTGGTGGCTTCCTCTAACTCCGCAGGGGCTAAACTTGGAGAAGCAGCTATGACAGCAACCGACCTTTGCCCCAAAACTTCATGTCCAATCGCAGCCAGAAAAGCGCTATCAACGCCTCCAGAATACGCGACGATCAAAGATTCCATTTCTCTTATCAACGAAACTAGAAGTTCTCTCTTCTCTAACACAGTTTTTTCAGTTGCTTGGACCATAACCGACCTCTATCATTTCACTGTAGAAAACTTATCCTGACATCATTTCTTCAACAATCGCTCTCATTTCATCCGAGTAGTGCTGATACGACCTATTTTGATATCCGAGAATACGCTGGGATTCTTCAGTATCATACCAGTCATTCCATCCTGTGGATTCTCTGTAAACAGCAAGATCAACCGGAGCTCCCATAAAGTTAAAAAAGTCCTCTACGTAATCTTTCCCCGTCAGCCTCCAACTGTTCCCGCCGGCTATATTAAACACTTTACCAACAGATTCTTCAGAATCTGCGCTGGCTAACAGTGCATCGGCCACATCATCTCTATGAACCATTTCAACTCGCTGTGCTGCTGTAAATGGCCAGGGTTCAGGTGGGGCCAAGAAAGCAGGCACCGCTATACTCCCGATCCTAAGAATAATCGATTTCACTTCGGATTCTCTAACTATTTTTTCCCCATGTATCTTACTGTCTGCATATATGTCGATTGCGCTCTGTGAATGTCCCACTCCTACAGGAGCATCTTCCTCAGATGTGTCGCCATACGTGCTGATCGAAGAAGTAAATACGACTATCGCTTCTGGCGCAACCTGGGTTACAGCATCAACAATGTTCTTGGTACCGTCGACATTTACAGCAAAAGTTTTCTGCTTATCTTTCTCGCTATTAGGAGGTAACAAGGCGGCTAGATGAAGTACACTACCCACGCCTTTGACTGCGTCCATAACAGATTCACTCTCTGTTATATCGCCTTTCACTACCTCTATCCCCTCTTGACCTTCGAGACCGTCGAAATCCATAAAAGGTAGATCAAAAATCCTTACTGGGCGGCCAGCTTCCAAGAACATACCAGTCAGTTGGCGCCCCACGCTACCAGCTCCTCCAGTAATCAAAACTGGATCGGTCATGTCAGTGTGGTTCCTTTCATTCCGGCTTTTTCAATCACAACTTGAGAGCTTTCGATAAGCGAAGCAAGAGCGGGGCTAAATGAATCCCAATTCCCTGATTCTTTCAATTCCAGCAATTCGACAGAGTTTCTCATTGCAGACCTAGTCACAGGAACACTGGGCATGGTTTTGAAGAAAAATGTATCGCTTAACTCTTCAAACTTCTCAACTATTTCAACTAAAGAAGTTTCCCAGGATTCATTCTGCTGTCCCAAGCCCTCGGCAATTTTTTTACAATTTTGTATAGACTCCTCTAGCATCTCTTGTCCCGACTGTGGCATACGATTTTTCTCCTATCTAAATTTTTAAACATAAAGGGCGAACCACTCAATGTGGCCGCCCTTTATTCTTATAGCTTTGCGATTTACCTCTATTGCAGGCTTAGTCGTCGCCATCCGCATGAACAGCTTCATCGACTTCAACGACCTCAGCAGCATCCTCGTAGTGTCTCTTGACTTTGTCAAGGTCAACCACGTCTAGCCTGTTAAAGCCCTTACCATCAAACTTATCGTATGGGAATGGTTGGAACTTCTTAAATCTTTCCCCAAACCGTTGCCTGCTTGGCCTTCGATCATATGGGAACTTATGACGCTCTGGGCTGTCTGGTTCACATTCAATTAACTCGTAGTCCCTGCTACCTAGTCCGATTTCGTGACCAGTATTGATGCTGGTTACTTCACTTTGGCCGTGGAACGTTGCCGCAGCTGCCTCAAATTTCTTGTCGCCGGCATGGTGAGCTTCCATCATTTCTGCAGCCGATCCTCTTATGCCTTCGGCCTCTCTCGCTTTGTCGACACATGCCATATCTATAGCAACGGCGTCTTTACTAGCAAAAACACCCAGGTGGGGCACTATTGGCACATCAGCGTGGTTTGCGCAATCACATCGTGGGGACACATCCAACGCCATGTTAATGTAACCTACTTTGTCCCTGCCAACGGCTTTTTCAACTCCCAGGCAAGCGTCAGCTATGGCAGCATCCACCGCATCAAACTGTACTGGAGGGATATCCATCAAACCTCTGGGGCCCATTACGCCAAAACACCCCAAACAATTCGCACATTTATCACCATCCCATTCGAGTTCGTCCTTCTCATTGATGTGATATAGATCAAATGGGCAGCAATCCTCTAATATCTCCCAGTCAGGAGTCTCTGCTTTCCCCTTAAAGTTTTCGGGATGAAAAACCCCAGCGGCTCCCAGGCCGTAGGTGGGGTGCCCACCCATGTGAACGTTAAACTTACCTCTTTTAGATTGAGCTCCAATCCCGAGGTTCTTAAGTGCACCACCAATAACTCCCATACTGTGTCCCTTGAAATGGGTCAAAGCAACTACTGCGTCAGCAGCTGCAATGGCTTGAGCAACATATGCCTCTTTAAGCAAATATCCCTCAGGTATGTCAACAACGAAATCACTAGTCCCAATAAACCCATCCGCACATATGAACGGGCAACCCAGTGTAGCCGAGCTATATCCATTTCTCTCAGCAGTCAGAAGTATATCGATCTCCGATGTTCTTGAACCCCATGGTGAGTAGGACGAAGTAGTTGTGTCACAGACGAATGGTCGGCCTCCAAGCTCCTTGATTCGGTCAGCCAATTGCCGAGCATACACGGGCCTGAGATAAGCGGAATTATTCCACTCTCCGCAGTGCACCTTGATAGCAACGATATCGTTAGGTTCGACCATCTCATCGAGACCAGCAGCGTCAAAAACTGTAATCATCTTCGCTGCAAGTGCAGTCTCTGTTGATTCAGAATGTGCATCCATATAATAAACTTGCGATTCTGCCATATTTTCCTCCACTTTGCCTTTGTAAGCAGTGTATCCGTAAAACCAATAACACAAGCGGCAATCTTCTCCACCGCTTGGAACGAGGTTAGCACTGGGACGTAACTGTGTCAATCGAATTCATAATCTAATAGAATTGCTATTAGTTATTAACCCAAAATGTATCCAAAATTTGATAATTAATTACGGAGTCCATACATGAGTTTTGAAAATGTGGATCTTTTCCCTTTCGGCACCGAAGTTAACAAACTCGGCAATTTATCGGTAGGAGGCAACGACATCACATCTCTTGCCAGTCAATACGGTACACCTCTATATGTATATGATGAGCCAACCATACGAACTATGGCCAGGCAATTTGTTTCAGAATTCACATCGAGATACCCAAATACAAAAGTCGCATATGCTTCCAAGGCATTCTTGAATATTTCTATGGCAAAAATTGCGGAAGAAGAAAACCTGGAACTAGACGTCGTTTCCGGCGGTGAAATAGCAGTAGCTGCCGCAGCAGGATTCCCAACCGCCAAAATGCATTTCCATGGTAATAACAAAACGCCCTCCGAACTATCCGAATCGGTGAACAGTGGAGTGGAGACAATAGTTGTGGACGGCTTTCAAGAGCTCGACCTATTAAACGAAATAGCCCGGGATCAAAACGTGGTCCAAGGTATTATGTTACGACTTTCACCATCAATTGATGCACATACACATGGTCATACCACCACTGGAATATTGGACGTAAAATTTGGGTTCTCCATTGAAACCGGCGAAAGCACTGTCGCAATCCGTCAGGCTTTGCAATCATCCAATTTGGATCTTAAAGGTATCCATTTTCACCTCGGCTCCCCAATATTTGAATTAGAGCCTTATTCAACAGCTATTGACACAGTATTCGATTATCTTGCCCAATTTGTGCCAGAAGGACTGAATTTACGTGAATTCAGTCCTGGTGGCGGTTTCGCTATTGGTTACACACGTGAAAGCCCTCCACCACCCGTCTCAGCATATGCCGAAGTTATAACCTCGATGTTGAAAAATAAATGCTCTGACTTAAACATAGAACCACCAGTTTTGATAATTGAGCCTGGCAGGTCCATCGTTGGCAGAGCAGGGGTTGCTGTTTATACCGTGGGAGTTATAAAAGAAATACCAACCGTTCGAACTTACGTATCACTGGATGGAGGAATGGGGGATAACATACGGCCAGCTCTGTACGGATCTGAGTACGAAGCAGTGATAGCTAACAAGATCATCGCCGAAGACGAAAAAATTGTCACATTAGCGGGTAAATACTGCGAATCCGGGGATCTGCTAGTTAAGGACGTATTACTTCCACGTATTGAAACAGGAGACATTGTGGCCATTCCGTCTTCAGGTGCGTACTGCCTGGCCATGTCAAGTAACTACAACATGAACCCAAGACCTGCCGTGGTCATGGTAGGCAACGGTCAGTCAAGGCTGGTTAGAAAGAGAGAAACTTACAAAGACTTAATGGCTCTGGACCTTTAATTGTATTTTTAAGGCAAGGGAGAAAGATTAATATGGATGATCGATCTGCACTAGGCACAACAATCAGAGAAATAACATTAGATTTAAAGGAAAGAAACACTTCTGCAAGAGAAATTACACAAACGCATATCGACCAAATAAATAAAGTGAATGGCGCCTTAAATGCGGTCGTCCAAATCACTGAAACTGAGGCTATAGAGCAAGCTGAAAACCTTGATAAATCCATGGCAAATGGAAATCCAGTAGGCCCATTGCATGGAGTTCCGATGACGCTGAAAGACTCTTTAGATACTGAGGGAATAATCACCACTTATGGAACCGAAGGCAAAAGAAACTTCATACCAAACAAAGATGCCTCTCTTGTAGCTCGTCTCAAATCAGCTGGGGCCATTTTACTTGGAAAAACTAATACGCCCGAATTTACACTTGCTGCCGACACAGACAATCTGATATACGGCAGAACATCGAATCCTTACAACCTAGGACTCTCTCCAGGGGGAAGCAGTGGAGGAGCAGCCGCGATTATAGCCAGTATGGGTTCGGTATTTGACATAGGAAGCGATACAGGAGGCAGTATAAGAATACCTTCCCATAGCTGCGGTATTACTGGAATAAAACCGACAAGTGGAAGAGTGCCTAGAACAGGACACTGCATATCTTATGATGCGGGGGCCACAGAATCATTTACTCAGAATGGGCCCATGGCTCGAAGAGTCGAAGATTTATTTCCAATTCTTGAAGTAATAAGTGGGCCAGACTGGATAGACCCTTACGTGGTTCCAATGCCCTTGATCAGTCCGTCGACCATTGATGTACGTAGTCTGAAGATTGCATTCCACACTAATAACGACCTGATGACGCCCATCCCTGAAATTCAGGATAACGTAACTATGGTGGCTAGATCGCTTGAAAAACTTGGATCTGATGTCGCAGAATCCAAACCAGACGCACTTAAGATGCTAGACGAAATGGATAATAAGTATTCTACCGGTGACGGGCGTGAATGGGTGAAACGTCTTCTTGAACGAGCCGGAACAGAGAAATTTTCGCCTTTCATGGAAGGTAGACTTGCTGAAGCAAACCTAATAAGTACCTCAGAATTTACTGAAATACTCGAAACAGTTGACGTGTATAGAAGCAAAATGACCACATTTTTCCAAGATTATGACGTCATAATATGCCCATCAAGTGCTAAAGCAGCTCTGGGGCCAGGAGAGTTTTTAGCCCCAGAAAATAAATTCGTATATTCCTACACATCAGCATACAACGTCACAGGCTGGCCGGCAGGAGTGGTCCGATCCGGGGAAACCTCAGATGGTCTACCGATAAGTGTTCAGGTCATCGCAAAGCCATGGCACGAGCACGTAGTATTAGCAGTTATGGAACAGATAGAGTCTGAATACGGAGGATGGACGCCTCCCAATTTGGCTAGTGTTTAATAAAGTTATGTGGTCCAGCCGAATCCCAAACAAGCCATATCTACTGTACTCAGTAGTAGCGTTCAATGTATTTTTCTGGCTTATTCTTGAAATTTCTGGGGGCTCAAAAAACGTTTACACCTTAAATGACTTAGGTGCTATCAACCCCGCCAGTATTTACAGTGGCCAGTACTGGCGGCTGTTTACCGCTATTTTCATGCATATTGGAATAATGCATCTAGTGGTTAACACCATAAGCATTTTCATAATCGGAACTATGGTAGACAGGTTCTATGGGTCCAAACAGTTTTTATTTATCTATCTAGTATCAGGGATCGTTGGAAGTCTAAGCAGTTATGCCTTCATGTCAGCAAATACTGTTGGTGCGGGAGCTAGTGGAGCGGTCTTTGGATGCCTTGGGGCGCTTCTTTCTTTTTTCTTGATAATGCGTTCAGTTTTAGGAGAATTTGGTCGTCAAAATTTCAATGCTATTGCCCTTCTTGCCGTCGTTAATCTAGGTTTTGGATTTATTGTTCCTGGTATAGATAATTGGGCCCACCTAGGCGGTCTTGCAGCAGGCTTTTTAATAGGGGTTCCACTAACAAACAAATTTCAACCACCTGTGGCAATTTACAAATCCATTCTGCATTCAAATATCCTAGGTTGTAGTTACCGGTCCCTTATAGCAATAATTGTATTAGTCATATTTGCCACTGTGCTAATGCTTGTAGGAAACATAAGAACTGGGAACACGTTCCAAGGACAATTTATTAAAGCAACAAATATGTATGAGAAGGAAAATTTTCCGCAGGCACTGAAATCAGTAAATATGGCAATTGAAAGCATTGAGCCCAACATTATCCCAGAATTTTTTCTGTTAAAAGCAAAAATAGCCCTAGCACAAGGAAATGTACCCGACGGAAAGAAAAACCTGGAATTAGCTATTTATACAGGTTTATCTCCAAGCGATCGTGAAGAAGCAGTCACTCTTCTGCGATCAATCTCTCGCAGTTACTGATATCTTCCTACTTAAAAAGGTTCCCGGGGCGCTCTATCGCCTGCTGTAATCTTCTGAAAAAACTAGCAGCTACCGCTCCATCTACCACCTGATGATCACCTGTAAGACTGAGTGTAATCATTTCTCTTATCACCACTTCTCCAGACTTGACTACTGGTTTTTGGACGGATCTACCTACTCCAAGTAAAGCAACTTGAGACTGATTCAAAATGGGAGTGAACCCATCCACTACACCCAAAATTGAGATTGTGAAAGTTCCACCGACAAGCTCATCCGGTCTTATAGAACCGCTTCTTGCTCTCTCTGATAGATCCTTCACGGCCTCCCCTATTTCTGACAAACCTTTATTGCCCACATCTGCTATGACCGGAACAACCAGACCATCCTCCAGAGCCACTGCAACAGCCATATTAACTTGGTCAAATTTAAGTAATTGATCACCACTAAGCACACTGTTCAGTAGAGGAACCTTCTTTAAGGTTTCAGCCGTAGCCTTGATGATCACATCCCCCAATCCACATCCAAATTCTCTTCTTCTGGACTGAGCTTCAGTAACATCAATTTCCAAAAAATATGATAATTGAGCTGTTTCTGACAAACTGGCTTTCATGTTAACAGCGATGGCCTTGCGAATACCTGACAATTGAACTGTTTCTGCGGGG
The DNA here is from genome assembly GCA_964435605.1 of uncultured Dehalococcoidia bacterium. Lineage (GTDB taxonomy): Bacteria > Chloroflexota > Dehalococcoidia > Lucifugimonadales > UBA826. Next base: position 17,947 of record CAYTAN010000001.1, on the reverse strand, counting down.
TCAGGAAGTCCTGCAGGAACCTTCCCTTGGGATGTTTGACTCTCAGCGTGTTTTCTAACATCCGCTTCTACAACTCTACCCCTAGGGCCGGTAGCTGTGACATTTGAAAGATCTACACCCAGTTTTGTCGCTAGCTTCCTAGCCCCGGGCGTTGAAGGAATAGTTCCTGATTTTATGTTGGGATTTCTGCGATTACCAGGACCCTTAGTAGCCCGCGTTCCTTGAGTTTGGGCTTTGGTCTCGACGACAGGCGGGGGTGACTCACCTTCACCTAACAAATAGCACATCACTGCATCGACCATTACCGTTTCACCTGCCTCAACTGTAGGATGAAATATTCCGGAATCAGTCGATTCTAAATCATAATTGACCTTTTCAGTCTCTATTTCGGCTATAACCTCCCCTTGCTTTACTTCCTCCCCTGGACTCTTAGTGAAACGTGTCAACACACCCTCGGTCATAAAATCACCAAGTCTTGGCATCACAATCGGAATAGCCATAATTACAAACTCTCCTATTCAAGAATTTCCAACGCCGCAGAAACGACTTTGTCTTTATCTGGCACAAACAATGCCTCTATTGGCCTGCTATAGGGTACGAGTGTATGTGGTGGAGTTACCCTTTTAGGAGGAGCATCCAAATAATCAAATGCTTCCTCCGCCACCAATGCCGATATGTCTGTTGCTATGCTACAGCGCGGATAATCCTCATCAACGATGACGATCTTTCTGGTCTTTTGAACAGATGACAAAATACCTTCCTCATCCATGGGAGACAATGAAAGCAAATCAAGGACTTCCACAGAGTAGCCTTGAGCTTCCAATTCGTCCGCAGCTTCCAAGCACACTCTGGTAGTGAATCCAATTCCTAACAAAGTTATGTCGTTACCTTCACGTTTTATATCAGACTTACCAATCTCAACCGTATAAGATTCTTCCGGTACATTGTCTTCAAAACGAAGCCCCATCAATTGCCGATTGTTGAAAACTATAACGGGATCGTCGTCCCTGATAGCAGCCGTCATTAGTCCTTTTGCATTGTACGGATTGGATGGCACAACACACTTCAAACCTGGAAAATGTGTAAATATGGAGTACAAAGTCTCCGAGTGTTGAGCAGCCGAATTGGTACCAGCTCCAATGCCCGTCATGATTGTCAATGGCACTTTTACCTTACCGCCAAACATGAAATGCATCTTGGCAGCATTATTTGTGATTTGATCAGCGCATACACCGTAAAAACTCACATACATCAAGTCCACTACAGGCCTCAACCCTGACGCTGCTGCTCCAACTCCTGCCCCCATAAATCCTGTTTCCGATATGGGAGTGTCACGTATTCTCTCTCGCCCGAACTGCCCAACCAACCCTTTAGTCAACCGCATCGGACCACCCCATGCATCCTGAAAATCCTCCCTCTCTCCGCCTCCAGCAATGTCTTCTCCCATGATTATCACATTAGGGTCCGATTCCAATTCGTATCGTAGTGATTCATTTATTGCCTGTATGTAACTAATTTGTCTTGTATCTTTGGCTTGAACCATTTGTACACCTCACAAAGGTATCTAATCATTTTTATTATAGATTTCAGTAGGAAACGTAAACGTCTTCGAGAAGTTCACCTGCCTCAGGAAAAGGACTATTATTTGCAAATTCTGTAGCCTCGTTTACTGCTGTAAGGCATTTGGCATCAATTTCGTCCAGCTCAGTCTCGTCAGCGTAATCTCCATCCAGGATATGTGCTCTCAACCCAATTACACAATCTCGACTCATGTAGTAATCTTGCTCTTCTTGAGAACGGTAACCTAACGGATCATCATGGCCCATGTGACCAAGATACCTATATGTTTGTGCCTCAATGAGTGTTGGCCCTTCACCATTCCGGGCACGCCTCACAGCCTCACCTGCAACTTCAAAAATGTCTAGAGCAGATTGTCCATCAACCGTGACCCCAGGTATGCCATAACCGTCTGCTCGATTGGATACCGAACCACCGGCGACTGAATATTCAAATGGCGTAGATTCGGCATATCTGTTGTTCTCACAAACAAATATCACCGGTAATTTCCATATACTGGCCAGATTCATTGCCTCATGTAAAGCTCCTTGACTTGAGGCACCATCACCAAAAAACACTACGCTTACATTATTGGTACCTTTTACTTTCTGGGTTAGTGCCACACCCGTCGCCACAGGTATATTTGATCCAACTATCCCATTCGCTCCGAGCATTCCCTTATTAATGTCGGCTATATGCATAGTACCGCCTTTCCCTTTCCCAGTCCCCGTGGATTTACCAAGCAACTCAGCCATCATTTCATTTAAGTCAACACCCTTTGCAATACAGTGATGATGACTACGGTGCGTGCCCAGAACAAAATCTGAGTCGTCAAGATGAGCACATACTCCGGTAGGTACCGCCTCCTGACCTATCGAAGAATGGATCCCTCTGAGTTTACCCGCGTCTGCTTCTCTTTTGGATTGCTCTTCAAATCGCCGGATTGTGACCAACTTTTCATACATCCAAAGCAGTGATTGCTTGTTTATTTCGTCATATGCCATAGCAGAATCTCCTCCAAAACACTTATTCAACGTCACTAATAACTGCACCCACAGCGATAATTTGGCTGGATTATAACAGCAGTTGTTTATTAACTACATAATCGCTTTCCATAACCTTGTTTTTCAAATACGGGAGGATTTTCGTTGACACTTTTCTCGAACGATTGTTACCATCCAAACAATAATACTTCCGCAGTTTTGATGAATGGGGATATAGCTCAACTGGGAGAGCGCGGCGTTCGCAATGCCGAGGTTGGGGGTTCGAGTCCCCCTATCTCCACCAATTCGATTAAGACTGTCATCTAGAAATTGATAATATCTGGATTTTAATTTGTTCAACATACCTCACCTGGCTGCTATGAAATATCGGGATTACTCCTTTACCTGGGGTGCTAACGCACTTGGCGGAGCAAGTACATGGACATTTCTGATAGCTAGTCAGTGGTTCGTCCTTGAAAAGTCAGACAAATCGGCGATGGTAGGGCTCTTTACTTTTGCATCTATGCTTCCTTTCCTATTAGCATCCCCGATTGGTGGACTACTTGCTGACAGAATTGAACGCAAAAAACTAACATTTATAACAATTATCGGAGGGCTGGTTACAATCCTAGTCGCTGCAGTTTTGTCTTTAACGGACGTACTTGAATTGTGGCACCTGAGTATTCTCGCTTTCATATCAGGTTGTTGCAGAACAACTCAAGAATCATCAATAACAGCCCTTGTCACCAACATAGTAGATCGTAATGATCTTATGAATGCAATAACTCTGAATGCGGCCACGAGACACGGCTCACGTGCAATTGGCATGGCATTTCTTTTATTAACAAGGTTTGGCAATGCAGACTACGCCAACACAAGCTATTTCCTGATAATTTCGGCATTATTTGCAATTGGGGCGGCTGTTTTTATATTACTAGTCAAAAAGGAATCCATAGGCGAAATCAACGCCACCGCATCGCCCTTCAGCGGCATGGCAGAGGGTATGAGGTACATATACACAAACAGAGCAGTGGCAATTTTCATTATATTGGTGGCTTTCCATTGCGCGCTAGTAATGTCATTTGATTCAATTTTACCTGCGTTCACCAGGGACATTTTGGGATCATCCAACGAATCCTTACTGGCCCTATTGGTGCTTTCTTTTGGCGTAGGTTCAGCCATAGGCACTTTTCTTATGGCAGGAATAACAAGCGATAAAAACAAGGGCCTGATGCTCATCCTGACCGCACTCGTGAGCGGAATCGGGCCAATTGCTCTTGGATTTTCATACAGCTCTCTGTTTGCGTTTGGATCGTGTATCGTAATGGGAGGATCTCAATCGATTTTCATGTCACTTACCGCTACATACGTCCAATTAGTAGCACCCGACAGGCTCAGAGGCAGAATCACAAGCCTTTATATCCTCCATGCCGGGGGAATAATGGCCTTTGCAAACCTGGGTTATGGTTATCTATCCGATGAATTCGGAGCCCCAGAAGTCTTAATCACTACTGGCATAATTTTTGTTGTTGTATTTTTAGCACTCAGAGTCTCTGACCCCATTCTTAAATCTATATCTCGTGGAGAAACCTCTTTCATACAACAAGCAACGTAAACAACGACACACTAAACATAATCGGAAACGGGAGAAAACATGAACATCGTAGCTAATTACCAATGTGAAACAGGTGAAGGTCCTACATGGCACCCATTGGAAAATGTGCTGTACTGGGTTGATATACCACGCGGACTTATGTTCAGGTACGATCCAGAAACCAGTAAACACACTAATGTTTTCAAGGGACCGGAACTTGGTGGAATAACAGTACAAAAAGATGGTTCGATATTGATGTTTATGGAAAAAGGTCAAGTTGGAATATGGCAAAACGGAGAATTTGAAGTACTGATCGATCATATCGATGGTGAGGAGGACTCTAGGTTCAACGATGTAATTGCTGCACCAAACGGAAGTGTGTTTTGTGGAACTATGCCTACAGAACGTCATGAGGCTACTCTATATCGAATAGACAAGGACCTTTCCATACATAGAATAGTGGAAAACGTCGGAATATCAAACGGCCTTGGTTTCACAAAGGATCTTTCTCGTATGTACTACACTGATTCAACGGCCAGAACGATATACAAATTCGACTTTGATCCGGAGTCTTCTCAAGTAGCCAACCAGAAGATATTTCTACAAACTGATGATGACGGCACAATACCAGACGGAATGACAGTTGACTCAGAAGATTGTGTTTGGTCAGCAAGATGGGACGGATATTCACTATACAGGTACACTCCCGATGGAGAAGAAATTGAGAAAGTAAATTTCGATACAAAAAAAATATCTTGTCCTACTTTTGGAGGTCCAGATTTTTCAGATCTATACGTTACAAGTGCTGGAGGTCATAATCTTGCCGAAAATGGCCCTACCGCAGGAGCATTATTCCATCTGAGGACAGGCGTGATAGGGAAACAAGAATATTTTTCAGATATTGCGCTTTAAATTTATACAACTCAGCTTCCTACCAGCAAACTAATTTTTTTAGCGAAGCCACATCAGATATAATCAAATTGTCAAACTTGTACTTATGCCAAGGGGAGGTTCGAACCAATGTCTGGTCATTCTAAATGGTCCACCATCAAACATAAAAAAGCTGTAACTGATGCCCGCCGAGGAAAATTATTCACCAAATTGTCTAAAGAAATTATAGTTGCTGCCAAGCAAGGTGGCAGTGATGCTGATATGAATTTTAGGCTCCGTATGGCCATACAAATAGCCAAAGATAACAATATGCCAGCAGACAACATTGACAGGGCAGTCAAAAAGGGGGCCGGCGGCTCAGGTGACGGCGACGTCATGGCAGAAATTACATATGAGGGATATGGACCAGGCGGTGTGGGAATAATGCTCGAAACTTTGACAGATAATAAAAACCGAACAGTCTCCGATATACGTTCGACTCTAAGTAAAGCCGGAGGCAACATGGCATCTTCTGGCGCAGTTGCATGGCAATTTGAACAAAAAGGGGTGATCGTTGTCGATGTTTCTGATTCAGAATCTGACGATGTCGCTATGATAGCTATAGACGCAGGTGCGGACGACTTTGAAGCATATGACGGAACCCTGCATATTTATTCTGAGCCCCACAATTTAGAAGAAATACGCACGACCCTCACCAGTAGTGAAGCTGCGGTTTCATCAACTGAATTGTCGATGATTCCAAGCAATACCGTGATGCTAGACAGTCGAAAGGCAATTCAAACGTTGAGATTGCTTGAAACGCTAGAAGATCTAGATGATGTTCAAAAAGTCTATTCAAATGCCGATTTCCCTGAAGATGCTTTACAAGATTTCAAGGGCGATTGAGTTGGAAATACATTGAGAATTCTAGGGATTGACCCAGGTACTATCTCCACAGGTATCGGAGTCGTAGACTCTATTTCAGGTGAACTAAGCACTCCATATCACTCAGTCATTAAAACTCGAAAAAATCAAACGATTGAGCAACGATTAACGACTATCTATGATGCTATAGAGAAAATAATTCTGGAAATGGACCCGGATGAGGTGGCCATAGAAGAACCGTTCGTCTCAGAAAACCCACGAACTGCGATAGCCATAGGTCAAGCTCAAGCCACAGCTTTAATAATAGCGACAAAACACGAAAAAGCAGTAACAAGATATGCTGCGAGAGAAATAAAAAAGTCAGTGACTAACAATGGCGGCAGTTCAAAACATCAGGTCAAATCTATGGTGGAAATACTGTTGGGTAATATTGAAATCCAAGGCCCAGATGACATAAGTGATGCGCTCGCCGTAGCGATATGTCATCACAACTCCAAAATGATCCAAGGTTTAACATTTAACGAATAAGGAACAGTATTGATATCAGGTATAGAAGGAAATCTAAAATCACTAGGCGACAACTATGTTGATATTTCTGTCGGCGGAGTAACCTTCAGAATACACATACCTACCGGACTTATCCCAGACAACGTGGCGATCGGAGACCCAGTATCTCTATCAACCTCACTTCAAATAAGACAAGACAGTCTTTCTGTATACGGCTTCAATTCGGAAAACATGAGAGACTTTTTTGAGACATTGATAACTATAAATAGCGTCGGACCAAGGCTAGCGCTTGCAATTTTGAGTATCTTTGACAGTGAGACCCTTCACACCGTCGTTGAAACTGAAGACAGTGACTCTTTAACAAGGGTACCTGGAGTCGGTAAACGAACAGCGAACCGCATCATCCTCGAGCTTAAAGGAAAAATAGAACAGATAGCACCTGACATACAAAGACTGTCTCCAGATGACGATGTCTTCAACTCATTAACGGCCCTAGGGTATTCAATTCAGGAGGCTCGGGAAGCAATAAGGAGTATACCTGAAGGCATAACCAATACGGAGGAAAAATTAAGAGCTTCACTTCAATTCCTTAACTCACAATGATAGATCAATTTGCGATATGGTCTGAAATATATGACCAAGTATATGCTGATGTTTCAGACGATATTGATTTTTATGTGCACCACTCAAAATTGGCTAATGGTCCCATCCTAGAACTGGGATGTGGAACAGGAAGAATCACAATACCGCTCCTCAAAAATGGGTACGACATTTCCGGTCTGGATTCATCCAAAAGCATGATGCAGGTTCTCCAAAGAAAAACTTCTCATATAAATGAATCAGCAACCGGCGCTTTTGTAGTCGGAAACATGGTGAACGTCGGGAAATCATTTGACAGAAAATTCAAATTGGTCATTGCTCCGTACAGAGGATTCCAATCCTTATTAACACTGCCAGAACAACAAGAATGTCTTGCAGGACTAAGGAATGTGCTTGATAAAGAACACAAAGTGATAATCAATCTCTTCACCCCTACTTCTGAAATATTTAATCAGAATCCCAGAAAAATGTATAAGGTGAAAGAAATAACAGACTCTGTTTCAGAAGTTACACGATCTGTCTGGCATAGAACCGAGGTTTGTATGAGCAAGCAAACTTTACGAGTAGAAATAAAAGTTGAGACCTCAAAAAACGGATTTATATCAGATACCCGCTACGCCCCATTTAGTTTGCGATATACATACCCTCAAGAAGCAGAATACTTGTTTCACTATTGCGGGTACGAAATAATAGATCTGATGGGAGATTACAATGGTAACTCGTACAATGACCCATCACAGGACATGATTTGGATGATTCGTAAACAGGAGAAAAGGCATGTCCGAGTTTAAGTTAGTTGCAGACTTCGCACCGACAGGGGACCAACCGAAAGCGGTTGACGATCTAATCATCGGTTTAGAAGATGGAAAAGAACGCCAAACTCTTCTTGGGGTAACTGGAAGCGGAAAAACATTCACGATGGCATGCGTGATTGAAAAAACTCAGCGCCCAACCCTTGTTTTAGCCCATAACAAAACCCTTGCAGCTCAACTAACCACTGAATTACAGCAGTTTTTTCCCGAAAACGCTGTGGAATATTTTGTTAGTTACTACGACTACTATCAGCCGGAGGCATATGTACCCCGAACCGATACATATATAGAGAAAGACGCTGACGTAAACGAGCAACTAGACAAGCTGAGGCACTCCGCCACCAGATCATTACTGACAAGAAGAGACGTAGTAATTGTCGCTTCTGTCTCTTGCATATTTGGCCTAGGATCTCCAGAAGAATATCAAGGATTTGTAGCTTCTATACACAAAGGCGAGACTCTAATGAGGAGCAAGCTTGTCAGGCAGCTCGTCGATATGCAGTACGAAAGAAATGATTTTGATCTTTCCAGAGGCAAATTCAGAGTGAAAGGAGACACCCTAGAAATTTTGCCTGCATACGAGGAGTTAGGTTTAAGAATAGACTTTTGGGGTGATGAAGTTGAAAGAATAATTCAGTTGGACCCGTTGACGGGGGAAATTTTGTCTGAAAAAGACCACGCAGAAATATATCCAGCTAAGCATTTCGTCACATCAGAAGATAAATTAAAAATGGCGATTGAAGACATAAACCGAGAATTATCAGAACAATTGAAATTTTTGAAATCTCACGGTAAATTGCTTGAAGCACAAAGATTGGAATCCAGAACAAAGTATGACGTAGAAATGTTGGAAATCGCTGGATTTTGTTCAGGAGTGGAAAATTACTCTCGTCACCTTTCTCAGAGAGCGGCGGGAAGTACCCCCTACACACTTTTAGACTATTTGCCCAAAGACTACATTTTGTTTGTAGATGAATCCCATATGACCCTACCCCAAGTCCGGGGTATGTACGGTGGAGATAAATCGCGCAAGGAAACTCTCGTAGAACACGGTTTCAGACTTCCATCAGCTCTAGATAACAGGCCTTTAAATTTTCAGGAATTCAATGATCGAATAAATCAGGTAATTTATGTCTCCGCGACACCAGGGCCATATGAGTTGGAGCACAGTGAAAAAGTAGCCGAACAGGTCATAAGACCTACAGGTCTTTTAGATCCTATTATTGAGGTTAAACCAATTAATGGCCAAATTGACGATTTAATGCATGAAATAAATCTTCGAATTCAAAAGGAGGAACGAATTCTCGTTACTACATTGACAAAAAGAATGGCTGAGGAACTGTCTGACTTTCTAAAAGAAAGTGGGGTGCGGACCCATTATCTGCACTCGGAAATCGATACTTTGGAGAGAAGTGAGATTTTGAGAGACCTCAGGCTCGGAGTATATGATGTTGTTGTCGGAATAAATCTGTTGCGAGAAGGGCTCGACTTACCAGAAGTAAGCCTCGTGGCGATATTAGATGCTGACAAAGAAGGTTATTTGAGATCAGCCACAGCCTTAATACAAACTGTTGGCAGAGCAGCAAGACATGTTGACGGGAAAGTCATAATGTACGCAGATACAGTCACCCGATCAATGAAACAGGCAATAGATGAAACTGAAAGAAGACGCCAAATCCAACGAACACACAATCTCGAAAATGGCCTAGAACCGGAGTCAATACGGAAAACTATCAGAGATATCAATGACAGGATTAAGGACGTGACGAAAGAAACAGAAACACCAGGCATTCCGGCGGGAGAATTACCACTGGAGGACCTTACAAGATTAGTTAAAGACTTGGAATCTCAAATGAAAAAGGCTGCTAAAGACTTAGAATATGAAAAAGCCGCCATTATAAGAGATCAAATAGTTGATCTCAGGAAAGTATTGGTTGACGGTAGCTAGTAAAATTGACACTTGTAAAACCCATATATAGAATTTATTGATGACCGTAGCGGTCAAGAAACCAAACATATGCTAGGGAAGGAAATGGCTAACCTTAAAACCGTAACAAAAGATGATGTATTGGAAGCACTGAGAGATGTCTACGATCCAGAAATCCCGGTCAATATTGTTGACTTAGGCCTGGTTTACGAAGTTGAAGTCGCTGATGCTGATGTTGAAGTGCAGATGACCCTGACCTTCGCCGGGTGCGGCATGGGGCCCTATATAGCCCAACAAGCTGAATGGCGACTCGCCGAAGTAGAAGGTATAGAAGACATAAATGTCGACCTGGTGTTTGATCCACCTTGGACTCCAGACATGATCACAGAAGAAGGCAAACGACTTCTGGGATTGGACTAATATACCGGCCTCCATTAACTAACTTCGCCATAAAATCGGAATCATCAATGAATCAACAAAACCCTGCCCAGGCTCGAGCGAAAATCGAGGCAATGAAACGCCAGTTTGACCAAAAAAGGCAAATAGACGAATCTTTGGCCGGTATTAAGCAAAAGATTGGTGTCTACAGCGGAAAAGGCGGAGTCGGGAAGACAACGGTCGCTATAAATCTAGCTAGCACTTTGGCCAATGAAGGGGCAAAGGTTGCAATATTGGATGTTGATATAGACTGTCCTAACGTTGTTCGAGCGATGAAAATATCGTCGCAACCAGTCATGGGTTCAAACAAAAAAATGACTCCCCCAGAACGTTTTGGGGTTAAAGTTATGTCAATGGCCTATTTCCAAGAAAATGAAGATGAGGCAATCATATGGCGAGGGCCAATGATACACAATGCCATAAACCAAATGCTTCAGTCAACCGAATGGAATGAGCTTGATTATCTAGTTGTAGACATGCCTCCTGGCACATCCGATGCCCCTTTAACTGTGATGCAGGTTCTTACCATGGACGGATTTATAGTAGTGACCACACCTCAAGAACTAGCAAAGATAGATGCGAAAAGATCCATAAACATGATCCGAAAACTTCAAGTTAACGTTCTAGGGGTAGTGGAGAACATGTCGGGCGGAATATTCGGAAGTGGAGCGGGTGAAGAAATATCCGAGGAACTAGGTTTGGAATTCTTGGGACCTCTAACACTCCGAGAAAAATATCAGGATACATCTAGACCCGCTGTTCTTCTTGATAATGAAATATTAGCTGAGTACCAATCAGTATCAAATAGAGCTATCACATCCCTCACATCTAAATAACAAGTGGGCACATAGCCAAATTCGCCATCTTATTTGAATAAATATACCATTCATCCCATATAGTTGACGGAGTTCTGCACCAATTCCAAATCATCGAATGGAATGTATATTCTGCAAACAGATCTGCCTAGTTTCTCCATTGCCTCATAATCTGATCGTGCCTGAAAAACCATCTGGGCGTATGATTCAATCAACTCATTTGACTTCAATTTATCCTGATGTCCTTTTTCCAAAATTTGTATGAACACCCCGCTAAGAGGCCCTCCTTTAAATAATTGACCCGTTGAATGCAAATATCTTGGGCCAAAGTCCAAAACAACGGGCACATGAAAATAAGATTCCAACCGAGATCTTAAATTCTCAAAAACTTCTCTACACCTGTCTGATGGATTCAAATATGGAAGGATAGCAATGTACTTTCCAAATTCAACCTCTGTACTTATTTGTTCAAACGTATCTTCAATCGAGTTTTCAAAAAGCGGAGCACCAAACCAATCTTCGGATCTGGACTCTATTTCTTCAAAAATTCTTTTTGAAAGCTCTACATCTGGTTGGTTGAAAGGATTGATTCCCAGCATCAGTCCTATCAAGGCAACAGAAAATTCCCAATAATATATTTCTTGTCCTAATTTATCAGCATCGTGAATATCTATTTCCATCACTTCTGTGTATCGTGTCAATTTTTTCTCTGACCCCCGATAGGCACTCTGTTCTATCGAGCCATCATTTATGATCAAACAACATTCATCATCATAAAGATTCATGTCTTCATCGTCCTGTAAATATCTGAGTACAGGAATGAATCCGACCTGATTTTTGCCCAGGCTCTCAGCAATCAGTTGCACCAACCACAAGCCGAACCTTTCCAGAGATCTCGGAACGTAAATGGACAGTTTATCCCTGCTGTCCTTGAGACAATTCAGTAAGTATTCAACCCGATATTCAATTTCCTCATCTGGTTTAGTTCCGAGGCATCTGACCATAGCACTTTCAGATCCCCGAATAATTTCTGCCAAGTCAACTCCCGACATTAATGCGGGAATAATTGAGAGACTAGATAAAATCGAAAATCTGCCCCCTATATCCCGATCACTATGAATTACACGAATATTCATATCTTCAGACAAAGTCTGTAGTGGCGAATCAGGATCCGTGACAGAGAAGAATCGTTTCTTAGTTTCTTCGTTCCCGAGTTCATTTATACATTGGTCAAAAAAATATTTAAAAAGCGTCAAAGTTTCCTTGGTTGTACCTGACTTGGAGCAAACCACAAACCTCGACGTATAAAAATCTACGTTGGACATAATCTCTTCTATAAAACGTGGGTGATTAGAATCCAAATAAAAAGTTTTCAACTCACTTTGATTGAAGGGATTTTCAGTCAGTACAGCTGAACCTGACACGCTGCCACCCATACCCATAACATACTGGTACTTTACCCCTGCTAACTCTTGCAATTGTACAAATTCTTCCATGGAAGTTAGGCTAAGTCTGCTGTTCAAAGGGGCGTATAGCCAACCCTTGGACCTTTTCGATCCGGCAGAACCCTGATCATCGCTAAGAAGGCTTTTGGTAGCACGGGTAATGTCTTCGGTTGTCGATTCCAAAAAGTCATAATTTGGAATGTTTTTTGAGTCCAATTAATAACTTTTCCTAGTAGCTAATTAATCAAAATCGAAGAACGTTTTACCTGAATTTCAGATATTAATTTATCGAAAGAATCTTGGAAGGACCGCACACCTTCAACAACTAAATTGTCCGTTATCTCTTCTAGGTCAACATCCAAATGCTTTAAAGAATTGATGCTCATATCTGACTGATCCAACCCAATTTCCAAAGTAAGTTCTGGAGTACCATGGTCTTTATAAGCACTCAACGTAATATCGGGCATAGTATTAACAGTATCTGCCCCAATCAACGAATCCACGTACAAGACATCACTTAAATCAGGGTTTTTTGTACTAGTACTGGCCCAAAGTGGTTTTTGAGGATGAGCACCCAATTTCTGCAATTTTAAATACCTATCAGATGAAAAAGTGCTCAGGAAATCCCTATAGGCCTGTTTTGCGTTGGCTATTGCCGCTGTACTAAGCAACTGTCTGGATTCAAAGGTTCCTATTTCTTCAAGTTTCAAGTCAACTGCTGTATCAACCCTGCTTACAAAAAAAGAAGCCACAGAAGACACTTTGGAAACATCACCTCCATTGCTTATGAGCCTTTCTAGACCTGCTAAATATGCGGCCCTCACTTCACTATAAACATTGTTGGAAAAGATAAGTGTTACATTTACGTTTATTGATCTAGAAACCAACTCTGTGATCGCCGGTAGACCCGCCCTAGTGCCTGGAACCTTGATCATTAAATTTTCTCTGCGTACGAGATCAAATAATCTCTGCCCCTCGGCTATTGTGTTTTCCGTATCGTTAGCCAAATGTGGATTGACTTCCAAAGAAACAAATCCGTCAGTTTTCCCACTTGAAACATAAATTGGTTGCAATAAATCTGCAGCACTTTGTATATCTTTAACAGCCAATTTTTCATAAACATCCAAATCAGAAAATTCTTCCGGTAGACAACTTTTAATATCCTCGTCGTATATTGAACTACCAGATACAGCCTTTTCAAAAATACTGGGATTAGAAGTCAGTCCGCGTACACCGCTATCGATAAGGCGCTTGAGGCTTCCGTCCTCGATCAGATCCCTACTGATGTTGTCGTACCAAACTGATTGACCCAGTTCAGCTAACTTTTCTAGTCTTTGAGAATTGTCTAACATAACCTTTTTCTCCGAATAAATTTATGGTAAGGCTCATTGGAAGAGCTTACTTTTATCGATAGATCTATTACATAGTCAGACGCCTGTAAAGAACTAACAGTCTTTCTGGTAAATCATTTATATCTTCCAAAATCTCATATCCCATATCGGAACACATCGTTTTTAGATAATCATGTCCGTTTTTGTCGACGGTTAGGCAGAAAGAATTTATACCTTGTTTTTTTGCCTCATCTAGAGCCATTTTAGTGTCGTGAACAGCATATTCTTTCTCGACACCCTCACGACTGTACCCACGATCTTGAGGTCTCCCATCACTAATCAAAAAAAGTATTTTTGTCCTTGCATCTGTCTGATCCAATTTATAGGCTGCGTGTCTAATTGCCGGGCCCATCCTTGTTGCGTGCAAAGGAGCAATACGATCTATCCTTTTTTTGACTTTGGCTGACAAATTTTCATCCAGATCCTTCACTGTATAAAATTCGACATTCTCCCTACCATAGCCAGAAAACCCATAAATACCATAGACATCACCAATTGCCTCAATGGCATTGATTAATAAAACCATAGATTCTTTCTCGACATCTATAATACGTTTGTAAGATCTCCTCATCTGTTCTCCGCGTCTCGTACGAAGCCAAACCATGTACTCTACTGGATCGTCCGGAGCATCCCAGTCATCTTGCTTGTTTTTCCCTTCATCAATTGCCTCTGCTGTCGAAGCACTAGTGTCTAGTAAAAAAGCAACTGCTACATCACGTTGAACCTTGTTCCTTCTCCAGTAAAATTTCTCGTCAGGACTAGCTCCAGTTTTTATATCGACCATATTTTCAATCACATCATCTATGTCGATATCTTCCCCGTCAGTTAACTTCCTTTCTTTCCTGA
>CAYTAN010000001.1:0-3177 GCA_964435605.1 uncultured Dehalococcoidia bacterium | reverse complement strand
ATCACATCATCTATGTCGATATCTTCCCCGTCAGTTAACTTCCTTTCTTTCCTGAACATCTCTGGAACCATCATTTCAAACTGTCTTCTAATCTTTGTCACAAGCGGTCCATACTCAGCTAGAGTGTTACCAAAATAAGCGGGGTCTCCTTCCTGCATAACTTTCTGCTTGACGATACACCACCTTGGTTTGTAATCGTCAGCTCTGAAATCCCATTCATCATACACAAATGTTTGAGGTTCACTTGGTTGCAACTCACCGCCGTCTTCATCAACATGGACAAACGGTCCCTGGGAATTTTCAGGGGATTGAGGCATATTGTTCCCAGCCTCTTTCATGATGTTATCTGCAAACATCCCACTGGATTCCTGTATCTCACCTTGAACGGCCTGCATGTCCAGCTCAGCACTATTTTCTAGCAATTCTTGCAGCTGTTCTTGACTCAAAGGTTCGCCGTCAACTTGTCCCATTTGATCCTGATCTTGCATTCGCAGCTGGGTCATTAGTTGTGCCAATTCAGGCTTGAAATCACCTCTATATTCAACTTCTTCAGTTGACTCATACTCGTCTTCACCTTCTGGCCTCAGTTCCATCTCCATTCCCATGCCAACTTGCTGTAACAACTGTTCCATTTCATCTGGATCCACATAGTCGTCCTCTTCCTCATCTTGAAAATCCATATCATCCCAATCATCAGGGTCAATTTCTTCGTTGGGAATGGCAGCTATGATGGCGTATATCCTCAAGGAGGCTTCCGCTGTATCTTCAACAGTCGCTTCTCTAACTAATACCTGTTTTGATATCCTTGAAATCTGCCTTGCTTGCTCTTCATATTTCTTTGGAGCAACAACAGCTCCATGCTGCTGCAGGCTCAATCTAACCATGAACTCTACCATCGCTTCTCGTGCGGGCAACTCTTTTATATCTGGCCTGTTTTGGTAGGAGTCATCCTGAACCTTCAAGTAAGCAGATTTAATACCTGGATATTCACTCTTTACTCTAGCGTCCAGACGACCGTCCTCTACGACGGTAAATACATCTAGTGCCAGTTTTCGATCTTCAAATAGATTAAAGAACCTTTGCATGTCAGTAAGCCAAGCTCTCTCAATTCCCGTGTGAGTGTTTTCGCTTAATTCACCTTGGCCAGCCTCCTCAGTTTCTGGCTCCTCTTCGGTGGCCGACACACTTCTCAAAGACTCCAAATCAGGACGGAAGGATTCAAATAAATTCCCAGGTGTTTCGAAATCGAATGTGAAACTGCCAAATTCCAAATGTGCTACCTGATGCGTCGAAACGACTTTAAACCAGGAATAGTTTTCATCTTTTGTTGCATATTTATCTACAACCTCAGGAACAAAAACCGTAGACCCTTCAGTAGTTGGTGATTCGTTTGAAACCCAACCAATATTTTTCTCTACTAGATCCCCGGTCGGGGACAATTTTATCTCAGCACCTGCAAGGCCCCGACAATAAAGTTCCATTATGGATTTAACTCTGTCAAATTCAATTCCGGAGGAAAGTGATTCTATTACCGCTTCTGAATTTACGGATTCAATCTTAAAATATGCTAGTCCTCCGTCTTTGTTTTGGCGCAGGGTATCGACGCCTTGGTCGAACCAACGACCCAGTTGACTAACAGTAAGTTTTTCCATGACAACCGGGGCGGACTTAATAAATTCAGGCATAGCCAGAACTTCTTCGTCCAATAGCCTCTCAGATAATGACAAAACAAGAGAATGATGTTCAACATCTAGTTGAGACAAAGAACTAGAGATATCTAGCATCGTACCAGGAATGTTGGAGCCTCCGTTTCTAACTAAACTTTCAGCAAGTTTTAAGAACCTCAGTCGTTCTTCTGACTGTATTTTTGGCAAAGCCTTGGCCCCTGCCTCAAAGAAACTCTTAACTTCGCGCCAACCTGACTCAACCAATGTGGAAGACAAAGTCAAAAATGCTTCCTTTTCGCTGCCAATAAGCGGGAAAATTTGTTGAGCCAATCCCAGACATTCTGTAGATAAGTCATAGGACCGATGAGACAATTTATCCAAAAAACCTGCAAATCTCTCTAACTCTTGAAATGATAAATTTTCCAATAAGCCTGGACTCTCAGTAAAAAATTTACAGGCCAGCGTACTGGACTTCCAGGTTCCCTTGTACAGGTTGTCTCCCAGTGAAGCCCAACTTTCAATATGTCTTGACCGAAGCTTGTTCATAGTTTCTGGGCTGGCTTCAAAATATGCTGCCGCAAGTGTGGGAGACTCTTCGCAAAGATTTGAACCACAATCCATCCACTTCACAAAATAACTGTAAGGCATGGAACCTATAACCGCCGGGCTAACTTTATAAAAATGGGCTGCAGCTTCCCAAGATCGCACGGTCTGTTCTGCTATTTTGATGCCTCGCTGTGCCCAGTCTTCCATTTGCGTGGTGGAAAGAGCCTTAGGCATTAACTTTTGGGATTCTTCAAAATTCTCAAATACAGCCGGTGGAAACCTGTTCATATCATCGCGCAATTTATCAAAGCTATCTAGGGATTTATCTGACACGATTACTCCTTAATTTAACCTTGTTTCAACAATCAGATCATAGAAATCCGACAAGATGCGTGCTGTTGCTCCGAAAACAACGTGCGCATTGTATTCAAATACAGGGTACTCGCTTTCGGATGCTGCGGACCGTTTGAAATTTTCGTCGAACACTCTATTGATTGGGAACTCAATCACACTTTCCACTTCGTCCTTATTGATCTCACAGTGGTACGGGTAGCTTATGTATCCAACAAAAGGGGTTATATCAAACCCAGTATTGGTCTGTACACTGCTTATACTACCAAAAACTTCTATTTCACCTGGCAATATTCCCATTTCCTCCCTAAGTTCTCTAAGAGCAGTATGCATTAAATCAGGATCGTCTTTCTCCATTTTTCCACCAGGAAAACATATTTCCCCTTTGTGGGTCCCCACACTATTGCTTCGACGATTGAGAATAACAAATAATTCATCATTTAGATGAAATAATATGATGAAAACAGCCGCTTTTATTAGGTTAGAATCCACGTTACTGGCAGGAGCGAACCTACATATCGCATCTCTAATGGCCGACGCTTGCATCAAATATATTCACGTTTACTCAAATATAGAAGTTATTATTTCCGTGATACTTTGCTGTATTGAATGG